>JAOUDB010000007.1 GCA_029859485.1 Desulfuromonadales bacterium
ATTGTGTATATATCATGGTCTGAGTTCTCCCCTATTAATTCAGGCGCGCTTCAGCGGCTGTACAGAAGTGGTTGTAGATGACAGCGAGCACCAAAGCGAAGATGATCAGGAAGAAGCCGTAGAGTACCGCCAGAGTCTGACCAAAGTAGACTTTTTCCATCAGACCCGGGTTAACCGCGTTGATGACAACAAAGCCGAAGTAGGTCAGGGTGTAGACGATGAACATCGAGATGCCGATCTTGCTCTTGTACGCGGCAGCGTTGTCCTTACCGAGTTTTACTGCTGGTCCGTGTCCCATAGATGTGACTCCTTTTCTCTCAGTGTTTTTTTACGCCAGAAACGTTATGTGATAAATGTGAAACAATAAATTGCGGGAACACCTGTCGTGATGGCCCGCATATTAAATAAAATCCGTTATAACGCATGGAATTGATAGCTCAAAAGGGCCGTAAAGCTGGGTGATCCCTGCTTTGTGAGCACTTTCTAAGGTACTTATTCGTGAAAAACAACCACATCATGGGGTGGTAAATTTTGCGACATGATACGTCGTTCTAAAAAGAAGTCAACAGAAAATTTTCAGTAAATCAGCTAATTAAAGGGCTTATAAGCATAAAGTATACGAAATAGCAGGAGATTTAACTTTTGTAAAAAAATAACCGATCGTGGGGATAGAAAGATGTTTTAACTGATAGGTTAAAAGGTCATCTATATGGTCGCGGACGTGTTGAAGGGAGTTCTTTACCCTGCCGCCGGGGCGCGTTATAACGTCGATGAAAAAGGGCTGTAAATGAGGAGTCAGGTTAAAGGCAAAAGGGCCTAGGTATGATCGAATATAAAGTTGTAGAGTTAGCCGTGGTAACGGATGAATCGATTGAAGAAGTACTGAACGAACGCACAGCTGAGGGCTGGCAGTTTGACGGCATTCAGTTCGTCATTCGTGAAGCCAGCAAAAGGCCTTCGATGGCTTTTGTTCTTTTTACCCGTGAGTCGACCCGTTAGACTCGTTCAGTCATCCCAGGTTTCAACGTCCTTGTAAGAGATAGTGTGTTTTGGGTCCGATGAGGGGGAGGCTCCGCAACGTTGGCAAATCGCTTCCACCGGCTCATCTTCGAGCGTTTCCACTGTGCTGAGCTCCAACGGTTTGCCTCTGCAACTGCAGTACCACTTCCGGTAGTTGGTCATCACGACCTCCCTGGTTGGCTTTGTCAACATTAGACCTCCAGTATGGCAGGGAATCAGTGAGATGCAACAGGGCTTCAGGCCACATTCTCTTCAGAGCTTTTCTCCTTATCATTTTCTGCAATCGGCAGTAAGGAATCTAATGGTCTTGCACCAGCAAGCTGAGAGAGCTATATTCCGAGATTCTCAACACACTATTTTTCAGGAGTTTTGTCATGATTACAGCGATCAGCCCGATTGATGGGCGGTATGCTTCAAAAGTAGAAGAATTGAGCGACTGTTTTTCCGAGTACGCGTTGGTTCGTAACAGGGTGAAGGTTGAGGTTCTGTGGTTGCTGGCGCTCTGTGCCGAGCCGAAAATCGCCGAGTGTCGTGCACTGAAGATTGAGGAGGAGCAGTTTCTGCGCGCTATCATGACAAGGTTTACTCCTGAGGAAGCCGAGAAGGTCAAAGCGATCGAGAAGGTGACCAATCATGATGTCAAGGCGGTCGAGTATTACCTCAAGGAGCAGATCACGGGAACTTCTTTGGAAGGACTTTCAGAGTTCCTGCACTTCGCCTGTACCTCGGAGGATATCAACAACCTGTCGCATGCCATGATGCTTAAGGACGGTCTTCAGGCTCTTGAGCCGTTACAGGAACGCATTACCAGTGTGCTGACCTCTCTGGCCAAGGACTTCAAGGCAGTGCCAATGCTGGCCCGCACCCATGGGCAGACCGCTTCGCCGACAACCATTGGCAAGGAGTTGGCAGTCTTTGTAGCTCGCCTGCGCAAGCAGGGAACTAGCATTGCCGCCGTGGAGATCCTCGGCAAGCTCAACGGAGCGGTTGGAAATTTTAATGCTCATCTCTCTGCTTACCCGAATGTCGATTGGGTCGCTTTAAGTAAAAAGGTGATCGAAGGTGAACTTGGCCTGACTCAGAACCTCTTTACTACCCAGATCGAGCCTCACGACTACATGGCTGAACTTTTTGATGCCCTGTCTCGGTGGAACACCATCCTCGTCGACCTGAATCGTGATATCTGGACCTATATCTCCATGGCCTACTTCGGTCAGAAAACCATTGCCGGTGAAGTCGGTTCTTCGACCATGCCGCACAAGGTCAACCCGATTGATTTCGAAAACTCTGAAGGCAATTGCGGGTTGGCTAACGCCATCTTCGGTCATCTCTCGGCTAAACTGCCAATTTCGCGCCTGCAGCGTGACCTGACCGACTCGACGGTGATTCGCAACATGGGCGTCGGCTTTGGCTACAGCATGATTGCCTACCACTCGACCATCAAGGGTTTGAGCAAGCTCAAGCTCAATGAGCAGAACCTGGCGAAAGACCTGGATAACGCCTGGGAGGTGATGGCTGAACCGATCCAGACGGTGATGCGCAAGGCTGGAATTGAGAAGCCCTATGAAAAACTCAAAGAGCTGACTCGTGGGCAGAAGATTACTGCTGAAACGATTCGTGCCTTTATCGAAGGTTTGGAGTTGGCTGATGATGACAAGCAACGTCTGCTTGAGATGACTCCGGGAAATTACGTGGGTATGGCACCGCAAATTGTTGATCTGCTTGATTAACTGTTTCAGCTGTTCAGAAAATACAAAAGCGCAACAGAGGGTTAATCTGTTGCGCTTTTGTATTTTGGATCTTCTGCTCTATTAATATGTCAATCCAGTTCTCTTCCGTACCTTCCGCAACGTCTTGCTCGCCGCATATCTCGCCTTATCCGCACCTTTGGCAAGAATCTCACGAATCCCGTCCGGATTGGCCAGCAACTCCTTGCGATACTCCGTCTGAGGGGCAAAATAGTCTCGCACTGTTTCAAAGAGCTCTTGCTTTACGTCGCCGAAGCCGAGATTCCCCGCCTGGTAGCGCTGGCGCAATGCCTCGTCCTGTTCCTTGTCGAGGAAAAGACGGAAGATTTTATAGACGTTACAGGCATCAGGATCTTTTGGGTCTTCGACCGGGATGGGAGCTGTGACGATGCGCATGATCTGTTTGCGCAGTGCCTTGTCTTCAGCAAAGAGATCAATTGTGTTGCCGTAGCTTTTGCTCATTTTCTGCCCATCAAGCCCAGGTACGGTGGCGACATCATCGTCAATCTCAGGTTGTGGCAGGGTGAAGATCTCACCGTACTCGTTGTTGAACTTGATGGCGATGTCGCGGGCCACTTCAACATGCTGCTTCTGGTCTTTTCCGACTGGGACCGTCTCGCTCTGAAAGAGCAAGATGTCTGCAGTCATTAAGACTGGGTAGGCAAACAGTCCATGGTTGGCCGCGATTCCCTTGACGATTTTATCCTTGTAGCTGTGGCAGCGTTCCAAAAGACCCATAGGAGTGAAGTTGGAAAGGATCCATGCCAGTTCCTGAACCTCCGGAACATCGGATTGCACCCAGAAGGTGCTTTTCTCAGGATCCATGCCGAGAGCCAAAAAGTTCGCGGCTGCTTCGAGAGTGCCCTTGGCAAGTTGTTTGCCGTCACTGACCGAAGTCTGGGCATGGTAGTTGGCGATAAAACAGAAAAGCTCAGCCTCTTCCTGGTGGGCGATCATTTTCGACATCATGCCGAAATAATTGCCGAGGTGAAGGGAGCCGGAAGGCTGGATGCCGGAAAGTACGCGCATTGTCATTCTCCTTGGAGCGTGTCGGGACGGACGAAGTCACGTTCCTTGATTTTACATGGGCGCGAACTTACCAGAAAAGACGGCTGATTTCAATCTATGAGGTTCCTGCATCGCAAGTCCGTTCACTTCCGGTTTCACTCTCGTGAGTCGGTCTTGTAAACAGCTTCGGGGCGAGTCCCAGGTTTACCCTCAGACATATTGGTGTAGAAGCGCTGGGTGGGATAGGCAAAGTCGATGTCGTCGTGCACGGCAAAAGCATCAAGGATGTTTTCCCAAAGCTCTTCTTCTGAGCCTCGACGTTTACGGGGGTCGCAGAGATAGCGGATCGTCAACATGACACCGCAGTCCTTCACTGTTGTGTAGACCACCGGCGTCAGCTTTTTATAGAAAATCATGAATTTTTTTGCGGCTTCCCTTAGTCTACGTGCGGCAGAATCGCTGAGCGAATCGCCATGTTGATGGGCTATCTCACCAAGGATCTGCTTTGCCTTGCGCCAGTCACTTTCAAAAGTGACCAGAACCGGTATTTCATTCCAGATGTACTGGAATCCCTGGCTGTAATTGGCCAGAACTTCATTGAAAATCTTGCCATTTGGGATGTGAATGACGCGTCCGGTGCTCTGGTCGGAGTCGACCCAGTTGCCAATCTCCATCAGGCTGAACATAAAGATACGTTGGTCAATGACATCTCCACGATGGTCGCCAAGCTGGACTCGGTCGCCAACCTTGAAAGGCTGTCGCCAGAGTATGAAGGCCCACCCGGCGAGATTGACCAATGGAGTCTGCAGGGCAATGGCCAAACCTGCGGAGAGCAAGCCGAGATAAGTTGACACTGCCTGAAAGCCGGCAAACCAGATGCGGCCAATCACCAGAAAGGCAAGGGGGAAGGTGATGTAGGCGACACTTTTCCGGATGCGGTACTGTACCTGAACGTCTCGGCCACGCAGTAAAACAATGAGGCTGATACGACGGATCAGCCAGAAAACCACAATGGCCAGAATCGTGTAAAAGATTTTGCTTTCAAGGAAATCGCCACTAAAGAGGCCATCGCTAAATGAAATGAGAGACTCCATGAATTGATACTCCCTACTTAAGAATTAAATTAATAATAACGGAAAGTTACCATCATGCAATGCGATGTATGTTTATAGGATTTTAATCAAGTGGAAGGTAACAACAATTTGCTAGAGGGAAACGTGACCCTGATAAAACGAAAAGAGGCACCCACGGTCAGGGTGCCCCTTTTTAGTTGTCTCTTCACTCTGCTGAAAATTAAAAAACAATCTTGTAAATGTCATTGAAAGTTTTGACAAAGTGGACATCTAGCCCCTCTTTGAGGTAATCGGGTAAATCTTCAAAGTCGTTGCGGTTGCCTTCCGGAAAGATAAGGACCTTCAGCCCGGCGCGTCTTGCTGCGATGGCTTTTTCCTTCAGTCCGCCGATGGGCAGAACGCGACCGGTGAGGGTAAGTTCTCCAGTCATGCCGAGTTTCTTTTTAACCCTTTTGCCTGTGATCATCGACACCAGCGCTGTGGCCATGGTAACGCCGGCAGATGGGCCGTCTTTCGGCGTGGCACCGGCCGGGACGTGAAGGTGGATGAAGTGCTGATCAAAGAAATCCGCATCACAACTATAATCATCCATGTGAGCCCTAACATAGGAGTAGGCGATCTCCGAGCTCTCCACCATGACCTCTCCGAGTTGGCCGGTCTGTTTGAAGCCCTTGGCCTTGGCACGCATCGCCGTGGCTTCGATCTGCAAGGTTGCGCCACCGAGGCTGGTCCAGGCCAGGCCGGTGACGACGCCGGGGATGCCTTCAAAGATTTCATCGGCGGTAAAGACCGGCTTTTCGAGATAGCTTTCAAGGTCTTGTCTGGTGATAGAAACTTTTTCCAGTGACTCGTCTTCTGCGAAAGCCATGGCTGAGCGGCGCATGATCTTCTTGATTTGTTTCTCGAGGTTTCGAACCCCCGATTCACGGGCGTAGCCATCGATAATCTGTCTGAGCGCGGTCTTCTGGATCGTTACCTGGCCCTTTTTCAGGCCGTGGCTTTTCAGTGCTTTGGGTATCAGGTAGCGTTTGGCGATCTGGAGCTTCTCCTCGAGGATGTAGCCGGAGAGTCGAATCATTTCCATTCGGTCGAGCAAAGGCCGCGGGATAGTGTCGAGTTGATTGGCCGTTGCGATGAATAGCACGTTGGAGAGATCAAAGGGTACATCCATATAGTGATCGCGGAACGATCCGTTCTGCTCCGGATCAAGGACTTCGAGTAGGGCCGAGGCCGGGTCGCCCTGAAATGAAGCTCCGATTTTGTCGATCTCATCAAGCATGATGACCGGGTTGGAGGTGCCGACTGTCTTCATCGCCTGAATGAATTTTCCTGGCATGGCGCCGATGTAGGTTCTACGATGACCTTTGATCTCAGCCTCATCACGCATGCCGCCCAATGAGAAGCGAAAAAACTTGCGCCCCAGTGCACCGGCAATGCTATGACCTATGGAGGTTTTTCCGACTCCGGGAGGCCCCACCAAACAGAGGATGGATCCGGCGATGTCGCCTTTCATCTTGCCAACGGCAATGAACTCCAGAATCCGCTCCTTGACATCTTCAAGGCCGTAATGATCACGGGCAAGAACTTTTCTGGCCTTGTCAATATTGTAAGAGTCCTTGCTGTAGACGCCCCAGGGGAGGATCGTTAACCAGTCAAGATAGTTTCGACTGACGTTATATTCGGGAGAGGAGGGTTCGATCAGTTGAAGCTTCTCCATCTCATCTTCAACAGCGCGCTCCGCTTCCTCGTTTAGCGTCAGCTTTTCGAGGCGTTCCTGGAATTTTTCAATTTCCGTGTCCTTGCCTTCTTTTTCCAGCCCCAGCTCATTCTTGATCGCCTTAAGCTGTTCGCGCAGGAAGAACTCACGTTGCTGGGCAGACACTTTATCTTCGATCTGCTTGGAGATCTTGGTCTGCAGCCGGGAGACTTCAAGCTCTTTCTTCAAAAGCACCAGGACCTTATCGATGCGTTTGCGGACATCGATGGTGGCCAGAATCTCCTGCAGTTCCTGCCCATCGGCGCTGGTCAGGTTGGCTGCGAAGTCTGCCAGCCGGCCCGGATCGTCCATACTTGAACGGTTGAGAAAGAGCTTGATTTCTTCACTGTAAAGTGGGTTGATCTGGACGAGTTCCTTTAAGGTGGAGAGGATTGCCATCGAGTATGCCCGCAGCTCAGCATTCCCAGAAAGTTCCGTAGCAAAGTGATAGCGAACCCGGGCGAAGAGAGCGATGCCCTTTTCGTGAATATCTTCTATTTCGAATCGCTCGAGGCTGTTGACCAGGATATGAGCCGAGTCCTTTTCGCTGTGCAAGACCTTGACGATCTTGGCGGCAACACCGACCTTATGTAGGTTCTCGATGTCGTCCTCTTTATCTAGATCTCGGACCATGACCAGGCCAATGGTCTGTACCTGATGCTCCATCGCCTGGTGCATAGCCGCCACCTGGGCCTGCCCGTTGAGAACCAGCGGAATCATGATGCCGGGAAACGCTGGGCGTGGGCGCAGTGGAATAATCGGCAGGGCGGTGGGCAAGATTTCTGACGCAACGACCAGCTCTCCTTCTTTGACGTGTTCTTCGATAAGTTCGGTCATCTGGTCGTGATCGATTTCGAAATCGGATACGGGATCGTCAAATTGGTTATTTTCAGACATTCAGGAAACTCCTATGTGAAAGATTCTTCTGATAATCAAACTCTTGAGCATTAATAACCACGGAGCACACGAAGAACTCGAAGGAAATGATCGAGATGCGAGGGGGGCCTCTGTGGTCTTCGTGTGCTCCGTGGTCACCGTTTTCTATTAATCTTTTCTCTGAAAAGCTAATCATTCCAGAGAGTATTGTCAACCTTGGACCAGTGAGAAAGTGCTGGTTTGATTCGTTTGTTTGTGAACGGTCATTGCTGCTGTCATTTCTTCTGCTTTGTCTCCATGCAATCTTGTGAAATAATGACCGACACTTTTAACTCTATGGAGACCGACCTCATGCCAAAACAGCCCAAGCGGCTTTTTCTGATTGATGGCTCAAGCTATATCTACCGTGCCTATTACGCTATTCGTCACCTCTCCAATTCACAGGGGATGGCGACCAACGCTATCTACGGTTTCACCAATATGCTGCTCAAGGTGATTCGAGAATCACAACCTGATCAGCTGGCTGTGATCTATGACAGCAAGGGGCCGACCTTCCGTAAGGATCTTTACCCGGAATACAAGGCGAACCGCTCGGCGATGCCGGAAGACCTGGTGCCGCAGATCCCGTATATCAAGAGGGTGGTTGAGGCCTTTAATCTCCCTGGAATCGAAAAGGCCGGCTACGAGGCAGACGATATCATCGCGACTCTGGCTAGCAAGTTCGCTGCCAAGGGAATGGAGGTGACCGTTGTAACAGGTGATAAGGACTTGATGCAGATCGTCAGTGATCGAGTCTGTCTGCTCGATACCATGAAGGACCAGGTCTCTGGTCCGGCAGAAGTCTTTAAGCGCTTCGGTGGTGCCGATAAGGTTGTGGAAGTGCAGGCTCTGGCGGGAGACAGTTCTGATAATGTTCCCGGCGTTCCAGGGATCGGTGAGAAAACGGCGAAAGCTCTGATCGATGAATTCGGCGATGTCGAGACACTCTTGGCCAGTCTTGATCAGCTGAAAGGCAAGCGTCGGGAAAACCTGGAGAATTTTGCCGACCAGGCCCGTCTGTCGAAGCAGTTGGTAACTCTGATTACTGATCTCGATCTGGATGTCGATGATGACGCCTTTGTCATGGCAGAACCAAACCGGAAGGCATTGACCGAACTCTTTAAAGAGTGTGAGTTCCACAAGTTATTGCAAGAATTCTCTGATGACTCACGTGCCAGTGCCAAGGAGGCTAGCTACCGGGCCGTTTTAAATGAAGGGGCTCTGGCGGAGATGGTTGCTGCCCTGGAGGCGTCGGAGCGTTTTGCGTTTGATACCGAGACCACCGGCTTGGATCCGTTGCGAGCCGACCTGGTCGGGCTCTCTTTCGCAGTGACTGCGGGGGAGGCGTGGTATGTGCCGGTCAGTCACCGTTATCTTGGCGTGCCGGAACAGCTGCCTCTCGATAAGGTGCTCGCGTCCGTTGGCCCGTTGTTGGGCTCTGCCAAGCATTTAAAGATCGGCCAGAATCTGAAGTACGACATCCTAGTGATGGGACGGGTGGGTGTCGCAGTGACGGAACCCCTCTTCGACACCATGCTGGCCAGCTACCTGGCCAATTCAGCGGCTCAGTCCCATGGCATGGACAGCCTTGCTACTGAGCTGCTTGATTATCGCACCATCCCTTACAGCGAAGTTGCCGGTAGCGGCAAGAAGAAGATCTGTTTCGATGAAGTAGAGGTCGAAAAGGCAACGGTCTACGCTGCAGAAGATGCCGACATCACTTTACGGCTCTACGAAAAACTTCTGCCGATGATTGCCGAGCAGGGGCAGCAGGAGCTTTTTGATGATGTTGAGATGGCACTGCTGCCGATCCTGGTCAAGATGGAGCAGACTGGGATTCGTATCGATGCTGAACTGTTGAATGGGCTTTCGGCAGACATGGAGAAGAAGCTTGCTGCACTCGAAATCGAGATCCATGGCTTGGCGGGGACTACTTTTAACATCGGCTCGCCAAAACAGCTTGGTGAAGTTCTTTTTGAACGCCTCGGCTTGGCAAAGGGCAAGAAAACCAAGACCGGCTGGTCGACCGATGTCGAGGTGTTAAGCAAGCTGGCCGAGGAACATGAGATCGCCGAGAAAATCCTTGATTATCGTTCCCTGTCCAAGTTGAAGGGGACCTATACCGACGCCTTGCCAAAGCTGATTCATCCAGACACCGGGCGTATCCACAGTAGCTTCAACCAGGCGGTGACTGCCACGGGCAGGCTCTCTTCAAGTGACCCCAACTTGCAGAATATCCCGATTCGGACAGAAGAAGGGCGGCGTATCCGGGAAGGTTTTATCCCTTCTGAAGGTTGCCTTTTGCTCGCTGCCGACTATTCACAGGTCGAGCTGCGAATCCTGGCCCACATGGCTGATGAGCCGGCACTCAAAGAGGCCTTTGCCCGCGGCGAAGATATTCACCGTCGTACAGCCAGCGAGGTTCTCGGCCTCTTCCCGGAAATGGTCACCGACGAGCAACGTCGTCAAGCCAAGGCGATCAACTTCGGCGTAATCTACGGGATGAGCGCCTTCGGTCTCGCCAAGCAGCTCGGTATCAGTCGCCGCGAAGCTCAGACCTTTATCGACACTTATTTTGAACGTTATCCCGGTATCAGAACCTTCATGGACTCCTGCATCGCGGAAGCACGCGAAAAGATGTACGTGACAACTTTGCTAGGACGGCGCTGTGCAATTCCGGAGATCAACAGCAAGAATGGTGCAGTACGCGGCTATGCCGAGCGTAACGCGATCAACTACCCGGTGCAGGGCTCAGCCGCCGACATCATCAAGGTTGCTATGGTGCGTATCGCGCACCGCCTCGTCAGGGAAGGGCTTGAAACACGCATGCTGCTCCAGGTTCATGACGAACTGGTTTTTGATGTGCCTGAAGGGGAACTTGAAAACGTCACGGCTCTTGTGACTGAAGAGATGGAAGGCGCGGTTGATGTCAGCGTGCCTCTTCTGGTAGAGGTCGGACACGGGCACAACTGGCGCGAAGCTCACTAAACTTTAGTTGCGTACTTGACAAATATATGAATAATAGTGATGCTTTACGGCATCTTGCATATTGATAATTGTGATTGATCACACATAAATAGGGAGGATGGATGATGAAGAACCTGCGTATCGTATTGAGTGCCTTGGTTGCAGTCACACTCTTTTCCGGATCGGCTTTTGCTTTAGGCCAGCCGAATGTAAATCTCGGCTTTACGAGTTTTCTCGATGGTGCTCCGCCAGCAGGTCCCGGGTTGTACCTGTCAGAATACCTGCAGTATTATACGGCAGACCAAATCAACGATGAGTCGGGAGACAAAATCGACCCCTTTGAGGGTGTTGATGTTTGGGTGCTGATGAACCAGCTCATTTATCAATCTGACCAACCGATTCTATTTGGCGGCAAGTGGGGTCTTAACGCTATGCTGCCTATTGTGTCGATTGACGCAGATGTTTTGCCTGACAATGGTAGTGGACTTGGCGACTTGCTGATTGGTCCTTATCTGCAGTGGGATCCAATCATGGGGGCCAATGGTCCGTTGATGGTCAATCGCATAGAATTGCAGACTATTTTCCCGACAGGCAAGTATGACAGTGATGATTTGCTCAACCCGGGCAGCAACCATTTTTCATTCAATCCTTATTGGTCTGCAACTGTTTTCCTAGGTCCCAAGGCCACAGTGTCATGGCGACTGCACTATCTCTGGAATGGTGAGAATGATGACTTTTCTTTTGGAGGGGCGTTACCCAGCGATGTTGATCTTGAACCTGGCGATGCGGTGCATGCCAACTTTTCAGCCGCTTACGAAGTCTTGCCAAAGCAGCTGCGCCTAGGCCTCAATGGCTACTGGTTCGACCAGATCAGTGACACTAAGGTGGATGGCGATAAAGACAAGTCTCTCGAAGAAAAGGTTTTTGCCATCGGACCAGGTGCTGTTTGGCACTTCTCCCAGGATACGCATCTTTTTGTGAATGCATACTTTGAAACTGACGCAGAAAGCCGCCCGGAAGGTGAGCGTTACAATTTGCGCTTTGTTCACCATTTCTAGGGCCAGAACACTTCTGTTAATTATGAAAGGCTACCCTGAACCGGGTGGCCTTTTCTCTTGAGGGCAGTTTCACAATGCGTTTTGCTGCTGTAGCCTTGCTATAAGGTTTTAAACGTGGCATGATGCCCGCCCTCTTGGAGAGTTACGGGACATTATTGATGGTAAAAGAGAACGATTACGTCGCCATATTCCACTCGATTCATCGGGTTCTCAAGGCTGAGAAAACCCTCAAGCAGGAGCAGCAGGATTTTTTGCTGATTCCTGTGCCTCGACAGCTGACTTCTGATTGCGGGTTGGCTCTGCGCTTTTCGCCCGAGGTTAAAGATGGTCTGTTGTCAATCCTTGAAGAGTCAGACCTGTCTCCAGCGGAAATGTATCAACGCAGCGACGGTGCGTATTTAGACGTTTCCAGCCTGCTGTAACCCTCTGCAAACGAGACTTGCTCAGACCTGATTTCACTTGACAAAGTCCGCGCAGTTTAACTAAAGTGCTCCCTTTGCTTTCCGGCAATAAACTGATAACTGTATGTTTGATAACCTGACAGAAAAATTTGATGCTGTATTCAAGCAGCTTCGCGGCCGTGGTCGTCTGACTGAAGACAACATTCAGCAGGCAATGCGTGAGGTTCGCTTGGCTCTGTTGGAAGCAGACGTTAACTTCAAGGTGGTCAAAGACTTCGTGGCTGCGGTGCGTGAACGTGCTGTTGGTCATGATGTTTTGCAAAGTTTGACCCCGGGTCAGCAAGTGGTCCAGATCGTTCGTGATGAACTGGGCTTGCTGATGGGAGGCAGTGAGGACAACCAGCTGAATCTGGCTGCCCGCCCGCCCGTTCCGATTATGCTTTGCGGTTTGCAGGGGGCGGGTAAAACCACCACCTGTGGCAAGTTGGCGCTCAAATTGCGCCAGGAAAAGCGTAACCCCTTGATGGTTCCTGCCGACGTTTATCGTCCGGCAGCGATTGAACAGCTTAAAACCCTCGGCCGCCAGATCGATATTCCGGTTTTCGACAGCAGTGCTGATCAGGATCCGGTTGAGATCTGCCTGTTGGCACGTGAGTTTGCCGACCGCCAGGGTTACGATACACTGATACTTGATACCGCCGGTCGTTTGCACGTTGACGACACCCTGATGCAGGAATTGGAGCGGATTCGCGACGACCTGCAACCGCAGGAGATTCTGCTCGTGGCGGACGCCATGACAGGGCAGGATGCAGTTAATGTGGCCAGCTCTTTTAATGAGCGCCTCGACCTGACCGGTGTTATTCTGACCAAGCTCGATGGCGATGCCCGCGGTGGCGCTGCGCTGTCGATTCGTGCCGTCACCGGTAAGCCGATCAAGTTTGTCGGTATGGGCGAAAAGCTCGATGCTCTGGAAACCTTTCATCCTGAAAGGATGGCGCAACGGATTCTCGGTATGGGGGATGTGCTCTCCCTGATCGAAAAAGCCGAAGCGGCCATCGATAAGGATGACGCTGCCAATATGGAAAAACGTCTCCGTGAGGATGGGTTTACCCTGGAGACTTTCAAAGAACAGCTACAGTCAATTAAAAAAATGGGCTCGATGGAATCAATGCTTTCTATGATTCCCGGAGCCGGCAAAGCTCTCAAGAAAATGAAGGGCATGCAGCTTCCTGATGACGAGATGAAAAAGATTGAGGCGATCATCGATTCGATGACTCGCAAGGAACGACAAAACCATAAGATCATCAATGGTTCCAGACGTTTGCGCATTGCTAATGGTAGCGGTACCCGCGTGCAGGATGTTAATCAACTGCTCAAGCGTTTTACCGAGGCCCAGAAGATGATGAAGAAAATGCAGAAGATGGGTCCCAAAGGCCTGCGCGGTATGATGGGTCCTGGTGGCATGCCCATGTAAAGTTTTACCCGGCCCGTATCGGGTTGCATGATAGACAGACAGAGATATAACTAGGGGATACCCCCGATAATAAAGATGAGCGACAAGCTCAGGAGGAAAGAAGTCGATGGCAGTAAAAATCAGACTGGCCCGTGGCGGCGCCAAGAAGAAACCTTTTTATCAGATTGTTGTAGCAGACGAGCGGTTCCCCCGCGACGGTCGCTTTATCGAAAAGTTGGGGCAGTACGATCCGAAGCAGGATCCCCCAATGGTTAATATCGTTGAAGACAAAACCCTTGAGTGGTTGAACAAAGGTGCTCAGCCTACTGATACGGTTCGTCAACTGCTGCGTAAGCAGGGAATTTGGGCCAAGTACAAGCAGGCTTAAGATCCTGAGCTTTTGCGGCACCCGCAACAGGACTTCCCTGTTGTCTAAAGGATGGTCGCCATGAAAGAGCTCATCGAATTCATCGCCAAAGCTCTGGTGGATAACCCTGAAGCGATCTCCATCAGTGAAGATGAAGACGCCGATGGAACAATTCTCGTGAAGTTGGCTGCGGCCCAGGAAGATATGGGGCGCATCATTGGCAAGCAGGGGCGCACGGCTAAAGCCATGCGCACCCTCCTCAATGCCAAGGCCACCCGCGAGAACAAAAGGGCTGTTCTACAGATTCTCGAGTAAGGATGGCTTTGCCATCTCCTGGTGTTTTTTTTGAGAGTGTATAGTGGATGATGGATGTCAAGCCTGAGGATCTCCTCGAAGTGGGTGTCGTAATCGGCATTCACGGCTTACGCGGGGATGTTAAGATTCGACCATTGCCGACAGGAGATCTGGCTTTGCCAGGTGCCCGTGAAGTTTATCTAAAGGACAGTCGCGACTTCCTTGTTGCTTACAAAACTGTCCGTTCTTCCAAACATAAACAGAATGTTCTGTTACGCCTTGCCGGGATGGAAAATCTGGCCGCAGCAGAATCTTTGCTTGGTGCCTCGATCTGGATGGCCAAGGCAGACCTTCCTGAACTGGATGATGAGCAATACTATTGGTCCGATCTCGAGGGTCTGGAAGTGGTTGATCAGCAGCAGGGCGTGCTCGGCCGCGTGGTTGGAATGTTTGCGACCGCGGCCCACGACATCCTCGAGGTTGATAGCCCTGCTGGTGAAATTCTGATTCCGGCGATTGAGCCTTTTCTGGTGCGGGTTGACCGGGACGCCAAACAACTGCACGTTAACCTCCCCGAAGGGCTTGTCCCGGAGGCGGACCAATAAACTCCCCATGATATTTGATATCCTGACGATCTTTCCCGATATGCTCGAAGGCCCGTTAACCGCGAGCATTCTTGGCAAGGCTGCTGATAAAGGCCTGATCGAGATCAATCTGCACAACTTGCGTGACTGGGCGGAAGGTAAGCACAAGGTGACCGACGACACCCCTTATGGAGGTGGTGACGGCATGGTCATGAAGGTTGAGCCGGTTGCTGCGGCACTCTCTGAACTCAGAGAGAAGAGACCGGCATCGAGGGTTCTGCTCATGTCGCCTCAGGGGAAAACCTTTCAGCAAGCTGACGCGGAACGGTTTAGCCAGGAAGCTGGACTGGTTTTTGTTTGCGGTCGCTACGAAGGGTTTGATGAACGTATAAGGTCACTGGTTGACGAAGAAATCTCGCTGGGTGATTTCGTTCTGACCGGTGGCGAGCTGGCTGCTGCGACCATCCTTGATGCCACAGCGCGCCTGCTACCCGGTGTCCTTGGTGCTGCTGGTAGTGCCCAGGGAGACAGTTTCAGTGATGGACTTCTGGAGTATCCCCAATACACGCGGCCAGCTGAGTTCAAGGGCGTGCGTGTGCCGGAGGTTCTTGCCTCGGGGAATCATCAGTTGATTGCCAACTGGCGTCGACGTGAGCAATTACGACGCACTCTGGAGCGCCGGCCGGAACTTCTCGAATCAGCCCCTCTGAGCAAAGAGGATCTCCTGTACCTTGATGAGTTGCGTGCTGCATTGGAGCAGGAACAGTGATCTTTAAGCCAATGGCCATCGCCCTGGTCCATCACCCTGTTCTCGATCGACGTGGGGATGTGGTCACCTCGGCTGTTACCAACCTCGATATCCATGATCTGGCCCGCCTGGCAACAACCTACAACCTTTCACGTTATTACCTTGTCACCCCGGCGGCGGAACAACAGTTGCTCGCCTCACGCATTATTGGCCACTGGCAGAAAGGTGCCGGCGCTAGCTATAACCCGGATCGTTGTCAGGCTCTCGACTGCCTGCAGGTCGTGAACAGCTTTGATGACGCTCTCGCAGACTGGCGTTCTCTGGTCGGCTCAGAAGGCCTTGCGATGCTGACTGGTGCCAGTCACCAGGAGGGCGTTGATTACCCCCAGGCTCAAAACCTTGCAGCAGAGAGGCCGTTGCTGCTGGTCTTTGGTACCGGGCACGGTCTGGCTCCAGAGCTCTATGCGCCCGAGCGTCCTTGCCTCGCGCCGGTGCGGGCCGGGCAATACAATCACCTCTCGGTACGTACCGCTGCCGCCATCATGCTTGATCGCTTGATTGGAGAGCAGGGGGACGTTCTGCCGCTTTTCTAGAGTCCCTCGATACTTCTTCAGACGTGCATTTTGGGCCCGATTAGATATACTAGCACTGTTGATAAGAGGAGGTTGCCATGATTCGATTTGTTTTTCTTTTTGCCCTTGCCATGAGTTTGTTGCTTTTACCCGCCACCGCGGCCGAGATAGTGATCTCTGAAGATCTGCTTGTTGAGATACCTCTCAGCGAAGGTTGGGCTTTGCACCTGGAGCCACCCGAGGCTCTGGTTAAAGAGATGGCTGGTCATGTGGCCCATGAGCCTGCAGCGGCCAATGCTTCTGCCGCACAGATTGAGAAGGTGACTCGCAAGCGCATGGCGGCCAATGAAGCGTTCGTCTATCATGCTGCAAGCGGGGCTCATCTTGATATAGATTTCAGCCCTCTCGAACAGGGTGCGTCGGCTCCGAGCACGAAGACCCTGCAGACCTCGGCGGAGTATGCCGCGCAGAGCTTGGAAGGTGAGGAAGATGTCAGCAATGTTGTCTGGGAAGTCATCCCGGTCAAGATTCGAGGTGCAAGAGAAGCCTTCCAGCTTGTGGCCGATTACCAGCAGCATGATCTCCCTGTGAAGTTCGTCGGCACGATTGGTTATGTGGAGGGTTATTGGTTCTTCCTTTATTTTACGGACCCTGGGCAGAGCCCTGAAGTCTTCGAACAGATGCAGCAAATGTTGGGAAAACTGGTTGTTCGCCATTCTGATCACTGAGTATTTTTGCCGTTCTATAGGTCGTAGCTAGAAGGTGTTTCCCATGACGTATGGGGTAGATTGGAAAAGATGACAATTGTTGCAGAAAATAATGACTTTTTGACTTGACTCTCTCACACCTCTTACGGTAAATATCCTGTTCGCTTTACATCAGGAGGCTAAAAACGATGAACGTTATTAATTACATCGGCATGGAAAATATGAGAAAAGATGTCCCTCAGTTCAAGGCGGGGGATACGCTGCGTGTGCATGTTAAGATCACTGAAGGTGACAAACAGCGCATCCAGGTTTTTCAGGGTGTCTGCATCAAGCGTCACAACAATGGTGTCGGTTCTTCCTTCACCGTACGCAAAGTGTCCAACGGCATGGGTGTTGAGAGAGTCTTCCCTCTGCACGGACCTTGCGTTGACAGGGTTGAAGTGATGATGGTTGGCCGTGTGCGTCGCGCCAAGCTCTACTACCTGCGCAATCTGCAGGGTAAAGCTGCACGTATCAAGGAAATCCGTCAGCGCTAAACTGCAAGACAAAGAGATTTGCGAGCCCCGGTTTTTTAAGCCGGGGCTTTCTTTTTGTCTGCCAAAGACAGGTTGGTTGTGTGGCCGTCGTCCTGCACCCTTGAATTGCCGGTAGAAATCCGTTAATACTGTTGGCCACATTTACAAGGTAAGGGCCAATGATACTATTCCCCGAGTTAGAACAATCCACTCTTTTCTTTGAAACCATGGCTCGACGTCAGGGCTATCAGGCCGTTGCCGGTATAGACGAGGCCGGTCGTGGTCCCTTGGCCGGGCCTGTGGTTGCTGCCGCAGTCATCCTCCCGGAACATTTCGAGCTCCCTGGCCTGAACGATTCCAAGCAGCTCTCTGAGAAAAAGCGCACCGAACTTTACCCCTTGATCCATGAGCAGGCCATTGCTGTTGGGATTGGCGTCAGTCGGGCTGATGAAGTCGACCAGATTAATATCCTGCAGGCGACCTTGAAGGGGATGAATCGTGCCGTCGCGCGACTCTCTGTCCCACCTGATTTTCTCCTCGTGGATGGGATTACCCCTGTTCCGACCCTGATTGAACAGAAGACCCTGAAAAAGGGGGACTCCCGTTCCCTCTCTATTGCCGCAGCATCAGTCATTGCCAAGGTGGTGCGTGACCGGATCATGGTCGCCTACGATCGACTTTTCCCAGAGTACGGTTTTGCCGGGCACAAGGGCTATGGCAGTCAGAAGCATCGTGATGCGGTCGCCAAGTATGGCCCCTGTATCTGCCACCGGCGCTCCTTTGCCGGTGTCAAAGAGCATTGTGAGGGGCCATGACCCTGGAACGTTTAACCCTGGGACGGTAAGGCGACGAGGCCGCTGCCCGATATCTGCAAAACCAGGGCATGAAGATTGTCGAACGTAATCTGCGCACCCCGGTTGGAGAAATTGACCTGGTGGTTAAAAGCAAACGCATCCTGGCTTTTGTCGAGGTGAAAACCCGTCGTGGTTCAGCCTTCGGCACACCCGGCGAGGCGGTGGGGCCACGGAAACAGCGGCAGATTGTGCAGGCCGCCAAATGGTATTTAAACGACAAACTGCACGAGGGCTTGCAGCCCCGCTTCGATGTAATTGCCATCACCGTGTCCGGTGAGTCTTTTCAGGTTGAACATATCCCCGACGCTTTTGAAGCCTGACCGCATTCCTTCACCCTTTTCAGTCAGCCCCGTTCCGATTGCTTTTTCCCGTTCGCCCACATACAATATAAACCTCGTTGTTTCGAGGATATAATCAGAGGCCGAGGAGGTTCAAGGTGACAATGTTACTGCGTGAGTTGGGGATGATTCGGGTAGCGGCGGTTTCCCCGGCGTTGAAGGTTGCTGACGTTGCTTTTAACCTGGCTGCGATTGAAGAGGCGACTCTTCAGGCCGCAGACCAAGGCGTGCAACTTCTGGTCTTTCCCGAACTTGCCATGACCGGTTATTCCTGCGGCGATCTCTTTTATCAGCAGAGCTTGTTGGAAAAGGTTCGCGAGGGACTTACAACGCTGACCGCCTTAAGCGAACAAACCGGCATGATTCTCATCGTCGGCGCCCCGGTTCGTCAATCCGGACGTCTTTTCAACGCAGCAGTGGTCATGAGCCATGGCCGTATCTGCGGAGTGGTGCCGAAAACTTTTCTCCCTAACACGCAAGAATTTTATGAAGAGCGCTGGTTCTCCAGTGCCTTCGACCTGGTCGATGACCAGTTGGCGTGGCTGGACGAAGCTCCTCCCTTCGGGACCGATCTCCTCTTTGATGTCGATGGTATGCCTGACTGTCTCTTCGGCATCGAGATCTGCGAGGATGCCTGGGTGGCCAACCCGCCGAGTGGAGCCATGGCAGCCGCTGGCGCAACGCTGCTGATTAATCTTTCCGCAAGCCCCGAAATTCTCGGTAAGAACACTTACCGGCGAGCCCTTGTTGAGTCTCAGTCCGCACGCTGTCTGAGCGCCTATCTCTACGCGTCGGCGGGGCCGGGTGAATCCAGCACCGACCTGGTCTTCTCCGGTCATTCCCTGGTCGCTGAATATGGCCAGATTCTCGCTGAAACCGAACGCTTTCAATTTGCCTCGCAGATGGCTGTTGCTGATATTGATGTTCAGCGCCTGGTGCATGAGCGTCTTCGCAATAATAGCTACGCTGCCAGTATGACCGATCAAGACTTTCTGCTGGTGCCTGTCGAGGTGACCGAACGTCAAGCTGACGATCTTCTGCGACCGCTCGCCAAGACGCCTTTTGTGCCGATTGATCTCGCCGAACGCCAGGGGCGCTGCGAAGAGATTTTTGCCATTCAGACGACGGGCCTGATGAAGCGCCTGATGCACACCGGCAGCCAGAAGGTTGTCCTTGGTATCTCCGGTGGTTTGGATTCCACCTTGGCCTTGCTGGTTACGGTCAAGGCCTTCGATCGCTTGAAATGGTCGCGCAACGATATTCTCGCGGTCACTATGCCCGGTTTTGGTACCACTGCCAGAACCAAAGGCAATGCCGAAACTCTTGCTGCAGAGCTTGGTGTCGATTTACGTATTATCAGTATCGATGCGGCTGTTCATCAACATTTTGCAGATATCGGCCAGAACCCTGACAATCACGACATCACCTACGAGAATTCGCAGGCCCGTGAGCGTACGCAGATTCTCATGGATCTGGCCAATCAGGTCGGTGGCCTCGTGGTCGGTACGGGGGATTTGTCGGAACTGGCCCTTGGCTGGGCGACCTATAACGGCGACCATATGTCGATGTACGGGGTCAACGCCTCGGTACCGAAGACACTCGTGCGTTACCTGATCGAATGGTGTGCTGAAGCGGAGTTCAGCGGCAAAACGGCAGAGGTGCTGCACGACGTCTGTGCCACGCCCGTGTCCCCGGAACTCTTGCCGCCCGATAAAGATGGGGCTATCAGCCAGAAAACCGAGGACCATGTCGGTCCATTCGAACTACACGATTTCTTCCTTTTCCAGGTGGTCCGCAACCAGTTTGCTCCACGCAAGATCCTCGATCTCGCTTGTCGTGCCTTTGCTGAAGACTACTCTCAGGCAGAGGTTCTCAAATGGCTGAAGCTCTTCTATAGCCGCTTCTTTGCCCAGCAGTTCAAACGCTCTTGTCTACCCGATGGACCGAAGGTCGGCAGCGTCTCATTGTCACCGCGTGGTGATTGGCGTATGCCGAGTGATGCCAGCGCTAACCTCTGGCTGGAAGAGCTGGATCAGATCGCTGCAGCTGCCGTAGAAAAGGATTCCAGAACGTATGATTGAAGAGCAGGGCGGGCCTCCAGCAGGAACTCTCTATGTTGTTGCCACGCCGATCGGCAACCTCGAGGATATGACCTATAGGGCCGTCAGGACCCTCGGCGAGGTCGACCTGGTCGCGGCAGAAGATACCAGACACAGTCGTAAGCTGTTTGCCCATTTTGGTATAAAGAAGCCGTTGATTTCATATCACGATCACAACGAACGGCAGCGGCAGGAGATGCTGGTTGAGAGGTTGCAAAACGGAGAAAATATTGCTCTGATCAGCGATGCGGGAACGCCTTGTATTGCTGACCCCGGTTACCGCCTGATCGCTTCCTGTTACGATGCCGGAATCCGGGTTGTACCGATTCCTGGTCCCTCTGCAACGATTACAGCCTTGAGCGCCGCCGGAGTGGGCACTGATCGTTTCGCTTTTGAGGGTTATCTGCCGCAAAAGACCAAGGCCCGGAAAGATCTGTTCCGTCAGTTGATTGGCGAACAGAGGACTCTGGTGTTTTACGAAGCACCGCATCGTTTGTCAGCCACCCTCTCTGACATGGTCGAAATTTTTGGTTCAGAACGTCAGATCGTGGTTGCACGGGAGTTGACAAAGCTGCACGAAGAGTTTTTTCGGGGGGACATTTCTGCCGCAGTGGTTCGATTTGAACGTGAGCCGGCTCGTGGTGAGCTGGTTCTGATCCTACCACCGAGCACCCAAGGGCCGAAGATGAACGTGCGTGATGCTCTGCGGCAATTGCTCAACGAAGGTGATTTGTCGCGACGTGATGCCGTCAAACTGATTGCCAAGGAATATGGCCTGCCGAGCAGCGATGTGTATCGCGAGAGTCTCAGTCTGGCCGAGGAAGAGGATATCTAATGGCTGAGCAGAAAAGAATCCTGCTGGTTGATGATCACCAGGCAGTTTTTCGTCTGTTGGAGGCGATTGTTCGCATCAAGGGCTACGAGCTGATATACGCGGAGAGTGGCCAGCAGGGGATCGTTATGGCGCGCAAGGAACTGCCTGATCTGATTCTGCTTGATGTCATGATGCCCGATATCGATGGTTTTAAAGTCTGTCAGTATCTCAAGGAAAACCCGGAGACAAAAGACATCCCGGTCATGTTTCTAACGGCAAGAGGCGCTGAGGGTGATCTGGAGACAGGACGTAAGGCCGGAGCTGATGGCTTTATGACCAAGCCGTTTCAGACGATAGAGGTGTTTAAACAGATAGAAAAACTTCTCGATAACGATCGCAGTTAGCCTGGCGGACTGTGCCTTTACACAGTCCGGTTTTGTGAGGACGCGATTGAAACTTTACGAGACTCCACGTTTATTTCTCTTGAACTCTGCTGTATCTTACAAACCATCAAAGGGTGGCCGTGGCAGCGACCTGGAGATAAGCTGAAGATTTTCTGTGGCAGGTAAATCCGAGGCAACCTTCTTCAAAACCTCCTGAAAAAGAATATTTCGCCCCACAGCTCACTACCTCCAGAGCTGTGGGGTTCTTTTTTGCCAAATATGAACTGCCAAGTATGAACTTGACTTAATCCAGCGGTTGTAGTAAAGTCCCCATCACAAAATATATGACACTCTGTTACAACCCATCCAAACTGGTTGTACAGAGATTTAGCCCCGGCCTTCCCCTCCAGGAACCGGGGCATTTTTTATGCCGCAATCCGCCTGAATAAAATGCAGCCACTCATCAAGGGGGGCTGATCTGTTTTCAGCGTCGGGCCTCAAAGCCGTCAAGCTCTCCATCAAAGTCTTTCCAGTTCACAACGACATCAGTAACTCGAGCCGCAGGAGGACCTTGTCTGCACCATTCTATCGCTTGGTCGACAACAGGTTTCTCGCCTTCAAAGACCGCTTCAACTGAACCGTCTGGACAATTCCTGACCCATCCTGTTAAAGCGAGCCGAACGGCAGTTTCCTTGGTTGATTGACGGTAAAAGACGCCTTGTACGCGGCCATGAATCTTGAGCTCTGCGCGAACTTTTTTCATAGTTCGACCCCCACCAGTTGGGCGAAAGTCGTTTCATCAAGGACCTCAACGCCAAGCTTTTCCGCTTTGGTCAGTTTGCTGCCGGCATTCTCCCCGGCCAGCACGTAATCGGTCTTTTTGCTGACTGAGCCGGCTGCTCGGCCGCCGGCCTTTTCGACCAGTTCTTCGGCTTCTTTGCGCGACCACCTCGACAGAGTGCCGGTGATAACGAAGGTCTTACCGGTCAAGGGACCTTCCTGTTGGATTACGGCTTCTGCCTGCGGTTTGACTCCGGCATCTTGCAGCTTCTCCAGCAGGAGTATCTTCTCGGGGTTATTGAAATAATCGACGATCGATTTGGCAACTTTGTCACCGATCTCGTGGATGGCGATCAATTGTTCTGTGCTGCACTTTGCCAGTTCTTCCAAGGAGGCAAAACGCTTGGCCAGGATCTTGGCGGTGTTCTTGCCAACGTGGCGAATGCCGAGGCCGAAAAGGAGCCTTGAAAGGGGCTGGGTCTTGCTGGCCTCAATGGAACGTAACAACTTTTCCGCAAGAGTGTCGCCCATACGTTCCATGGCGAACATCGCTTCTTTGTCGATCAGGTATAGGTCGGCGAAGTCCTTGATCTTGTTGGCGGTGAGCAGTTGCGACAATTGCTTTTCACCAAGACTCTCTATGTCCATGGCGTCGCGTGATACGAAGTGCTTAAAGCTCTCAATGGCCTGGGCGGGGCAACGAGGATTGTTGCAGCGTGGTACAACTTCGCCCGGGTTTTTGTGAACCTGTGCCTTGCATTCAGGACATTCTGTCGGTAGGGGAATCTGACGCTCTTTACCGGTGCGTTTTTCTGTGAGGACTTTGACAACATCAGGGATGACATCTCCGGCACGCTCGACAATGACATGATCGCCCACGCGAATGTCGAGGCGTTCGATTTCGTCCCAGTTGTGCAGGCTGGCCCGGGAGACCGTAACACCGCTCACGATGACCGGCTTAAGGTAGGCCACAGGGGTGATGGCGCCGGTGCGGCCGACCTGAAGGCCTATGTCTTCGACCAAAGTCTGTTCCTGGCGCGGTGGGAACTTCAGGGCAATCGCCCACCTTGGCGAACGACTGACCATGCCGAGCTCTTCCTGCAAAGCCGTGTCGTTAACCTTGACGACAACACCATCAATCTCGAAGGGCAGGCTTTCGCGTTGTTGCTGAAGTCTTATGAAAGTGTCGACCACCTTCTCGGCGCCCAGGGCAGGAGTTGTGTGCTCCAGGTTCACGCGAAGGCCGAGTTTTTCCAGCAATTGCAGAGTTTCAATCTGGGTTGCAGTCGTGATGCCCTGCATGCGGCCGACTCCGTAACAGAAGATTCGCAGCGGGCGCTGCGCGGTAATCTTTGCATCGAGTTGGCGCAGGCTGCCGGCTGCAGCATTGCGCGGGTTGGCAAAGGTCTTGTCTCCGGTATCTTCCTGTGCCCTGTTCAGGGCCTGGAAGTCTGCCAGGTCGATATAGATTTCGCCACGTACATCGAGGACGTCAGGGTAGGGTGCTTTCAGGCTATGCGGGATGTCGGCAATCGTCCTGACGTTTTCGGTGATATCCTCACCCACAAAACCATCGCCACGGGTGCTGGCTTTTATCAGCTGGCCCTTCTCATAAGTCAGCTCAATAGCCACACCGTCAAGCTTCAACTCGCAGGCGTATTCAAGCTCTTCGGAACGGGCCAGGAAGGTTTTGCGCAAACTGGTGTCAAAGTCGTGAAACTCTTCGGCGTTCTTGGCATTTTTAAGAGAGAGCATCGGTACAACATGTGGCGAAGGAGCAAACTTTTGCGTGAGCGGTGCGCCGACCTTCTGACTCGGCGAGTCAGGTGTGATCAGGTCAGGAAACTGCGATTCAATCTCCTGTAGCTCACGGAAAAGGGCGTCATATTCAGCGTCGCTGATCTCCGGTTGATCCTGGTTGTAATAGAGCTGGTTGTGACGTCTGATCTCTGTACAGAGATCGGTGTGGCGTTGTTGGGTGAAAAGGTCGATCATTGGTGTTGCTCCAACAGAAATGGTGAAGGGGCTGCCAGTCTTAAATTCCTGTTTAAGGAGTTAATATAACAGATTTTTTATTCATGCGGGAGAAGGGTTTTAAGTCTTTTGGTTTTGAATTCATTGAGCAAAGGTTCAAGTAAATAAAACTTTAGCTGATTGTGTTTCTCCCACGAGTCAGTTAATATCCTTTAAAGACGTATCTTTACGAAACAACAGGTGATTTAACCCGATGACCACAGATCAATGGCTGCACGTCCTGGGACTCTTAGTCCTCTTTGTCCTCTCGGCCTTTTTTTCCAGTTCCGAAACAGCGCTGATGTCGATGGACCGCTTACGGGTCAAGTACCTGGCAGAAAAGGCGCGCCCTGGTGCCAAGAGCCTGGAGACACTTCTTTCCAAGCCGGACGATTTGCTGAGCGCCATTCTGGTCGGCAACAACCTGGTCAACATCATGATCTCGGTTTTTGCAACAGCTCTTTTTCTCGATCTGTTCGGGAAGGGGGGCGAATTAATGACAATTCTGATTCTGACCCCGCTTCTGCTGATTTTCTCGGAAGTCTGCCCCAAGACTTACGCAGCGACTTACCCGGAGAAACTCTCTTTCCGAGTGCTGCACCCGATCCGTTTCTTCATGTGGATGTTACGTCCGGTGACTGCCGTGGTCAGCGGTGTTTCACGTATATTGACTCACTTCCTCAGGGGAGAAGATCAGGCCCCTTTGATCTCCGAAGATGAAATCCGGTCAATTATCGAGTTCGGTGAAGAATCTGGGGTTGTCGCTGAAGATCAACGCCGCATGCTGCACGGCATTTTTGACCTTTCGCAGAGTCGCGTACGCGACGTTATGGTGCCTCGCACAGAGGTTGTCGGCATCTCTGTCGATGCTGCTTTTAAGGACGTTGTGCAGTTGACTGCTCAGGCCCGACATTCGCGTTTCCCGGTCTACGATGGTGATCTTGATAACGTGGTGGGTGTTATTCATTCCAAAGATGTTCTGAGTTATCTCGAAAAGCCGGATCAGTTCTCATTGCGTGAACTGGCTCGACCTCCCTATTTTGTCCCTGAAGCCAAGCCCATTGAAGCCCTGATGCAGGCCTTTCGTCGCAAGCACCTGCACCTTGCCATGGTTGTTGATGAGTATGGCGGGGTCGAGGGGATCTGCACTCTTGAAGACATTGTCGAAGAGATTGTCGGGGAAATCCATGATGAGTACGATGAAGAGGATATCCTTGTTAAACCTCTTGGCGTAAATCTTTATCTTGTGGATGGCAGCGCCGCAATCCGTTACATCAACAGGCGCTTCGGGTTAAGCCTCTCCGAAGAGCATGTCAACACCCTGGCGGGATTCCTGCTCAACTCTCTGGGGAGTATTCCTGAGGTTGGTGCGCACTGTGAGGTAGATGGCGTCCTCTTTACCGTTCGCGAGGTTGAGGACCGGAGGATTGAGCAAATTGAGGTGCAGCTTCCTGAGCATAAAGACCAGAAAGAACCATGATTTTTTAAGGCTGTAAGGCTGGCCCTAAAGACTTATCTCCTTTCTTGCCGTTTTATGGTTAAGACGTTTTCTTGAGGTTCGCTGCTATCTCATTGAAAAATATAACATTGTATCTAAACCTGTTTTCCGACACTTTGTGAAGACTCTCGAAATCACCTGCACATAAGCTGTTTTCCAACCTCCGTAAAATGGCCTAACCCCTTAAAAAAATGAAATAAATTCTTGACAGGCCCCCGTATGGCGACTATATTTGCCCAGAAGGTGGTGAATAGTGTAATTTTAGGCCAAAGAGGGCCAAATGGGATTTCAGGGCGTTTATTACAATTCAATCGATGCAAAGGGGCGGGCCAGTATTCCAGCCAAGTTCCGCGATCAGCTGAAAGAGAACAACCAGGAAGATATTCTGGTTGTCACTCAGGACCGTTGCGGTATCGTCGCCTACCCGCTCTCCGAATGGGAGGGCTTCCTCGAAAAATTCGCACAACTTCCGAACGACCAGTTTCGTGAAGACCTCTATTTTACAACCGTCACTCCAGCAACACATTGCACCTTTGATAAGCAGGGACGAATCCAGTTGCCGCAATCCTTGCGAGAGTATTGCCAGTTGGATACGGACGGCGTGCGTGATGTTGTCATCGTCGGTGGCGCGCAAAAAATCCAGATCTGGAACAAGACACGATATATCGAAATGCTCGCTGAAGCTGAGCAGCGTCTGGCTGAGGATCGACAGAAGCGTTTCGACTTGGGACTTTAGTTATGTCTTCGGGTGGGTTCAAGCATGTGTCGGTGATGGCCGAAGAGGTGATGCAATACCTTCAGCCACATAGCGGCGGTGTTTACCTGGA
>JAOUDB010000506.1 GCA_029859485.1 Desulfuromonadales bacterium
CAGGAATGTTGCCATTACGCGTGCCAGTTGAAGAATCAGAATCTGACTCAGGGCATCTCCATCTGTTGCCGTTCTGAAATACTTGATGATTTCCCAACGCTCCATAAAAAAGGCTTGCTTTCTTTTATTTTTCAGAATCATTGCCGCCCGTCCTTTCCCTGGCCTCCTCTCGGCAGTTATTTACTTCGTAAAAACAAGATGATATGCCTCGAAGGTAGCTTAACTAGTCATGACCCATACTTAAAAATCACGTGCTGTGACAGTCCAGGCAAAGTGTTGACCCTTGGTTTGAGACTCTCAGAAGAGCGATCTCTTCACGATGCGGGCTATGACAGGTTGTGCAAAGAATGTGGTTATCATATAGTTTCAGGGTGGTCTCTTTGAAATTGTGTTGCCAGTCACCCGTGTCATATTCTACGAAGATTTCATGGTTTGAACCTGGCTCTGCCTCTGTTATCTCAGTGTGGCAATTTCTGCATGATCTTTGCAGCAAGCCAATTGTGTTCCAGTCGATCTCTTTCTTTGGTTTTTCAGGCCATATTTTGTCTGTTGTGTATGCCTCAGGGTTGTCCTCACCCCCGATTACTGTCGCAAATATGTGGCAGGTATCACATACGTTCTGGCAGTCTTGAGGCGCATCTTCGAACTCCACTTCGAAATTTCCCCAGCAGGTTGATGCTTTTTGATGAATGCTTTGAGGTTCGGGGGGCGTAGGCTGGGCCTCTTCGGAGGAGGCTGCTTCTGAAATGGTCGTGCCCGTTTCGATAGCACACACGACGACAAGAATGGCCCCTATTGTTAATAAAAAGGTCTTTCTAAGCATACTGACCTCCTGTGGTGGGCTCAACCCTTACATCGGGAAACTCGTTATTTTCTACGACTAAACAAATGTTACTTTTCGTACCCAACTCCTGGTAGATAGGGCTTGTTACCGGGAACAGTGTTCAACCTATTCGCCACCCAGACCGATATAAATAAGAGCATATTCCTTGCTGCAATTTGGACAGACGACTTTTCTCTGTTTTATCTTTGCCTTCTTTTACACCTCGTTAAAGACTTTCTTTTCTTGCTTGTCTATTAAGGTGCTTGCTTGCTTTGCTTTGTTCTGCTCGGCTAATTCAGATTTTCTCTTTTCGATATAGTTGTTAAGCGCTTCAAGGTCATCTTCTGTAATGGGATTTTCTGCCAGATAGGTTTTTGTCAGAACCTGCCATACGCTGAATCGATTGTTCAGGTCATCCGTAATAATTATTCTGTCCTTACTGTCGATGTGAATATCATTTGGGCGATATAAACCCATTGAATGATTGGTCGGCTCTTTTGCCATGGTTGCAAAAAGCAGCTCTCCATTCTGAGCGAGCGTAATCAGGGCTGCACTTCCTTGATCAATGATATGAAGCTTCCCCTGGCTGTCGAAGGCTAGATCCCATGGTTTTTTTAAGACGGAATCACCCTTTTTTGCCTTAATTTTGAAAACTTTAAGAAAGTTGCCGGCGTTGTCAAATATCTTGATTTTCGAGTTGCCGGTATCGGCGATATATAAGTTGCCTTCAGGGTCAATAGCCAGACCATGGGGGGCCTTTAATTTGGCTTCAGAGTCCTCGTCCGCACCAATTTCAAAAAGCAGTTGGCCGCTCCTGTCAAAAGCAAATACTTTGTTGAGAACAGAATCCGAGGCATAGATCGTCTGGGTGACAGAGTCTATAGCAATTTTTTCCAGTTTTTCAAATTTGATGTTTCCGTCAATCCGGGAGATAGACTCCAGGTTCTGGTCAAAGACGGTGATGACGCCTTTTTTCTGGTCTGCCACCAGGATGTTGTTTTCATCATCGATGGCAATATCGACAGGATTTATGAAAAGGGAGGATTGACTTTTTAAGAGGTTGCCGATTTTTCCCTGGGAGAAATCAAAAACCTTGATGGCTCCGCTTCCCCATTCTGTAACCAGCACCGTACTAGCGTCCATTGTGGTTACGCTTGTTGGGCGGGAGAGCTTTTGCTGCCAGTCTTCGCCTAAAACAGTCTCGATGAATTGGCTGCCTTTACTTATGGCAAGATCGGCCTCTGAGTTAAAAACTCCGACAAATTCCAACTGATACTTGTTGGTTGTAGGTGGCCATAGTCGCCTGACTTGACGGTCATCTGTGGCGTGGCAAAGTGATGAAAATATAACGACTGGAAAGAAAATGAGAAGACAGCGGAGGGCTAGAGTACTCATGGTTCCCCCATCTCTGAGTAGCGGTTACCCCCTGTTACTGATTGAATATCATCCTTCGATAATGTTCAGTTTGGGAACCCGGCTATCTTATGGAGGAGAAAGGAAGATAAAGATCCGTGGCTTTCCGTCCCTGCCTCACGACAGGTTTGGTATTGTCAACGAAACTATCGCTCAACTCCTTACCATTTAAGCGCAGGGTTAGAATTTGTCAAGAGTCTCTAATTATTTGTCTGTTATGCCTTCCATTTATTATGCGGACAGCTTTTCTCACAAATTGATATGAAAAGATTAGAAGGCCCTATATGCAAAGAAAAAAGGAGGCCTTCGGGCAATAAACAGCGTTGTTGGACAAAGAAAAAGCCCCCGACGAATCGGAGGCTTATCTCTGCTAATGGTACCGAAGGCCGGAATCGAACCGGCACGATCAGAGAGCATCGGTTTTTG
>JAOUDB010000507.1 GCA_029859485.1 Desulfuromonadales bacterium
CAATGAAAAAATGTCCCTTCTGCGCTGAAGATATTCAATATGACGCGATAAAGTGTAAACATTGCAGTGAGTTTTTGGATCCCTCCTTTTCTCCACGTGTCGATAAAGAAAATTTGCCTTGGTATTTCCGAACCACGTTTATTGTCCTCGCGCTTTGTAGCGTGGGCCCTCTGGCGTTACCCATGATCTGGTGGCGGCCACAAACGACCCTGGCATGGAAGATCGGCCTCACCATCGGCATTCTTTTGCTTAGCTGGGTTTTGTACCTGCTCACGCTGGAATCCCTGCGTAGCATTCAGGAGTATTACGATTTTCTTGAAAGCCTGTAAAAATGTCATTGCCTAGCAGCCTGTGGGACTTACAATGAACTGGCTGCTAGAGTTCCGGGGACACCCAACTTGATTGAATCATGGACAACGGGTCAGGCTGAGATCCTCCAGGTAAAATGGACTCGTTTCGTGGGCGAACCACAAGTAAATTAGTCTTTCGCCAGCTTTACAGAAATAACGTAACAATAACGTCTTGACCGGTTGTAAAACCCCAAGTGGATGACTATAGTGAATCTCCGCATACAAACTTACCATTTGACCCTGAAAAAGGAGTTTCACATGTTGAAGCGTTTTGCCCTGTTGTTGATCGTCGCTCTTGTTACCCTGCCTGCTCTCAGTGGTTGCGGCTACAACCAGATTCAGAAAAACGAAGAAGGTGTCTTTGCCGCCTGGGCTGATGTTGAGGCAACTTATCAGAGGCGCAGCGATCTGATCCCCAACCTGGTTGAAACGGTCAAGGCTTATGCTTCGCACGAGAAGGAGACTTTGCAGGCCGTTACCGAAGCCCGTGCCAGCGTCGGCAAAACCCAGATTAACACCGGCGACCTCGGCGATCCTGCGGCTGTGGCTAAATTCCAGCAGGCCCAGGGCGCTCTTTCCGGAGCACTGTCAAGATTGCTGGTGACTGTCGAACGTTACCCTGATTTGAAGGCAAACCAGAATTTTCTTGATCTGCAACACCAGCTGGAAGGGACTGAAAACCGTATCAATGTTGCTCGCCAGCGCTACAACAAAGCGGTACAAACCTTCAATAGTTCGATTCGGACCTTTCCCAACAACCTGACCAACAAGTTCCTGCTCAACCTGGATCGCAAGGAACCCTTTAAGGCAGAAGCTGGTGCCGAAACAGCACCCAAGGTTAAGTTTTAAACATGTCGATACGTCGATTTGTTCTGCTTATTCTGCTACTCCTCTTGCCACTAAATGTTGCGGCGCTTGAGGTGCCAAAACACACCGGTTACGTTAATGACCTGGCGGGATTAATTTCGTCGGCAACGGAACTGAAGATCGAAAACTTTCTGCGTGGCTTCGAGGCCAGCGATTCGACCCAGTTGGTGGTGTTGACCGTCGATTCTCTGCAGGGTGATGCTCTGGAGGAATACAGCCTGAAGGTCGCTGAAAACTGGGGTATAGGGCAGAAGGGCAAGGATAACGGTGCGTTGCTGTTGATCGCCAAGCAGGAGCGAAAGATTCGTATCGAGGTCGGGTACGGCCTGGAAGGAAAACTCACCGACCTGCTTGCCGGGCGCATTATCGACAATGACATCACTCCATACTTTAAGGCTGGTGATTACGAAGGTGGTGTTGTCGCCGGTATCACAGGGATGGCCGAAGCGGTTCGTGGAGAATATCAGGGAACCGGGACGACTTCTCGTAAGAAAAAACGCAACCCCTTAGGTTCGTTGGCGCTGCTGCTTTTTCTTGGCCCTGGCCTTATGCTGCTCGGTAGAGGCGGCGGCCGGCGTGGCCGACGTGGGGGCAGTGGTTTCTGGATTGGCGGTATGGGTGGCGGAGGCGGTGGTTTTGGTGGCGGCAGAGGCGGCTTCGGTGGTGGAGGCGGCGGCTTTGGCGGTGGAGGTTCTTCGGGCGGCTGGTAAGAGTACGCGACACCTGTCAGCGATTAATGACTGATCTGGAACGAGACAAAGGTCCCAAATGATAGCAAAAGAGTTCTTCACCGAAGCAGAAAGAAAACGCATTGAATCGGCAGTGCAGCAGGTTGAGAAACAAACCAGTGGTGAAATTGTGCCGATGGTGGTTGACGAGTCTTATGACTACCCACGAGCTGAAATTCTCGGCGCCGGTCTTTTCTCACTGGCGACGGCAGTCTCTCTCAGTTGGGGCTTTTTCGGCGAATCTCTCTGGCATTTCCTGTGGCTCTTTGCTCTTTGCTACTTTCCGTTCAAGCTCCTTATCCGCAAGTTTCCCACTCTCCGGCGACGTCTCATTCACCCGGTTGAGATCAGTGCCGAAGTTGAGGAGAAGGCGATAATCTCCTTTCTTGAACAGGGACTGCATCATACCCGCGATGAAACCGGCATCCTTTTTCTTATTTCACTCTTCGAACGCCGGGTTCATGTGCTGGCTGATCGTGGGATTAACGATGTCGTCCCTGCTAAATTCTGGGATGAAGTTGTCCAGACCATCACCGCAGGAATTCATCGTGGTGACACCTGTAATGCTCTCTGTGCAGCTATTGAGAGCTGTGGTCAACTCCTCGCAGAGCATTTCCCTGTTAAGGGCGACGATACCGACGAGCTACCCAACCTGATTATCGAATAATCAAATAATTTGGCGGGCATAAAACCCTTTTATATAGGACTTATATCC
>JAOUDB010000077.1 GCA_029859485.1 Desulfuromonadales bacterium
TTCGATAAAACCCTGGCGACCCGTTTGAAAGCCCTCAGCCGCATGGAGATAGCTTTCTTTGACGAAACAGGTGTTTTTGCCGCGACCTCTCCGGATCTCTCAGCCCTTGAATTGAAAGCTATTCTCCAGGCGAGCAGTTACGAAGCAGAGATCGGCGGGAAGAAACACCGGATTTTCTATAACTCGATCGGTAGCAAGAATCGTGGTGTGCTGATGGCTTTGGATATCACCAAGCTGGATGCAGCGAACAATAAACTTCAGCAGGCCCTGTTGCTAATAACCCTCATCGTCGGGGTCATCTCAGTTGTTATAGGCTTACTCGTCGCGACCGGTATCATCCGGCCTTTGCGCGAAGTGGTGGCCAATTTGCGGGAGATCTCGGCTGGTGGTGGCGACTTGAGTCGGGAGCTGGACGTCCGTACCTCCGATGAAGTCGGTGAACTCTCTGAGTGCTTCAACGCTTTTCTGGCTCGTCAGCGTGAGGTGGTGGGGCGCCTGCGTGAGGTGACCAAGGATCTGGCGGCGGCTAATGGGCAGGTTCGTAACTCGTCCCATGAAGTCATGGAGGGCGCTGTCCGTCAATCACAGGCCCTGGAGGAAACCTCCAAGGCGATCGAGGGGATCGACGAGGCTGCTAGTGGTATCGCCGAGAGTACGGGCAACCTGGTTACGGCTGCGGAAGGGAGCTCTTCTGCGACCTTGGAGCTGGGTGCCACGATCGAGGAAATTGCCTCGCAGATGGAGAAGCTGTTTAGCACCGTTGATGAAGTCTCCAGCTCTATCAACGAGATGTCGGTTGCCAGCCAGGAAGTGGCCGAGAATGTCGGCATTCTTTCTTCTTCAACCGAGGTGACGGTTTCGTCGATGCTGGAGATGGACGCGTCGATCAAGGAAATCGAAGGCAGCGCCGTTGAAACCAGTAAGCTGGCCAGCAAGGCGGCAGAAGACGCTCAACGTGGTATGCAGACGGTTGAAGAGACGATTCGCGGTATTGAATCAATTCGTCAGACAGTTGATCGCGCCAGCGAGGCGATTATGGATCTGGGTGATCAGTCAAGCGCGATCGGCAAGATCCTTACCGTTATCGATGAAGTGGCTGACCAGACCAGCCTGCTGGCACTGAATGCGGCGATAATTGCCGCCCAGGCAGGAGAGCATGGTAAAGGATTTGCCGTGGTCGCTGATGAGATTCGTGAATTAGCCGAACGTACCGCCGTCTCGACTAGGGAGATCGGTACCATCATCACCAACCTCCAGGAAGGAACCCAGGAGGCGGTCGTTGCCATGAAGGCGGGGAGTGAGCAGGTTCACCAGGAAGTGAAGCGCTCCAAGGACTCCAGCGTTGCTTTGGAGAAAATCCGTAGCAGTACCCTGAAAGCGATGGACCAGGTTAACGGTATCGTCCGTGCGACAGAGGAGCAGTCCCGGGGCAGTCGACAGGTTACAGATTCCATGAACCAGGTGGCCTCCATGCTGGAGCAGATTGCTTCGGCGATCAATCAGCAGACATCAGGTGCCCGTCAACTTGCCGAAGGCGCAGAGTCGATGCGTGACATTGCTGCCCACGGTAAGCAGAGCACCAGTGAACAGGCGAAAGGTAGCCGCCAGATTAACGAGAGCATGGAGCAGATTCGTTCCATGATCTCGCTTATCGATGATTCTACTCGTTCATTGACCCAGCGCAGTCGTGATGTCGTTGACGCAGTAGGCAGTGTCCACAAGGTTGCCGAGAGCAACGCCAGTCGTACGTCGGATCTGGATCACGTGGTAGAAACGCTGACGCGTCTGACCGCTGCTCTTGAAGAGGAGGTCGGGGTTTTCAAGATATGACCGGCCCCTCTCTCAAATTGACAGTTCTGGGTTCGGGAACCAGCACCGGTGTTCCTGTTCTCGGTTGCCACTGTGCCGTTTGTTCTTCGAGTGATCCGCGCAATAGCAGAACCCGTTGCAGTGTATTGCTCGAATGGTCAGGTCGCAAGGTTCTGATCGATACGGCGACCGATTTTCGTCAACAGGCTCTGCGTGAGGGGATCGAACAGATCGATAGTGTTCTCTTTACTCACGCTCACGCCGATCATGTCCATGGCATTGACGATCTGCGCACCTTTACCCTGCGTACCGGCAATGCGATTCCCGCTTATGCCGACCGTGGTGTCCTCGATCGGCTCAAGGGACTGTTCAACTATATCTTCAGCGAGTCGGATGCGCCTGGTTATCGGCCGCGTCTGCAGGTGAACGAGGTTGTCGGCCCTTTTGACCTGTTTGGTCAAACCGTGGTACCGATTCCCCTGCTGCATGGTCCGGGTGAATCTTTGGGCTACCGGGTTGGCAACTTGGCTTACATCGTCGATTGCAGTGCCCTGCCCGAGTCCTCCTGGCGTCTTCTCCAAGGGCTGGAGGTGTTGGTTATTGATGCCTTGAGATTCCGAGAGCATGAGTCTCACTTCAGTATCAGCGAGGCGATCGAGGTGGCCAAAAAATTACGGGTTCCAAGAACCCTGCTGACTCACCTGACTCATGATATTGATTATCCGCGGCATGCGACAGGATTACCCGATGGTGTCGAATTTGCCTATGACGGGCAGACCTTGACCCTGCCTCTGCTCAAAAATTAATAGAACGATAGGATCCCATGCCGGAACATCAGGAAATACGCCTCCACGGACACCTTGACGAGACCATCGAGTATTTTGCCATGGCGGCTTCACGCGATGCCTACAGTCGATATTTCTTCGAGGCAGATAGTGAAAACCTGCGTTTTTTCTCGCCGGGGAATGAATTTATCCTTGGGGGCGAACAGATCAGTCATCGTGGCAATGGTGGATCTTTCTGCGAATATATGTTCGGTGTCGACCAGCCGCTCTCCGACCTGGCGAAGACTGATGTGCGTAATCGGCTGGTCCTCTACGGGGCCTTTTACAAGGACAGTGATAGCAGCAATCTTGACTTTACGCCGAAGACTGATGGTCTAAGCAGTTTTGAACAGGTTTTCTTTGAAGGCAACGCCACGGTCAATTATTTCTTCTTTATGACCGGTTCAGTCTCTGGGAAATTGCAGGAGCAGCAGGAGAATATCGCCCGTTTACTTGGTAAAACCCTCAAGCGTTCCGCCCATGTCGGTCTCGGCGACGATACCGAGCTGATCGATGAAATCTACTCCATGCTTGGTCATCGCAGCTCCCTTTACTTGGTCAAGCTGATCAATAAAAAGCACAAACAGTATCATGATGCCTTCAAGGCTCTTTACGACGAATACAAGACGATTCCGGATCACGAATACGAGAATTTGCAGGAGCTTGCCAACGAGCTCGAGATCGACCGCTATCAGCAGGAGCGGATTCGTATCGATGTCATGTATAAGCATCCGGATAACCAGAGGATTGTCGACGAGTACAAAAACATCTTGATTGAGTGTAACCTGAAAGGGAGCATCAACCAGATGGAGAACGCCCGTCTGACTCGACTGAAAACGCTTTCAGTGCGTAACAAGATTCCGGCGGCGCTCTTTTATACCCTAGACAAAATGCTCAAGCATGACAAGCTGGTTGATCTTGATGAACAGGATTACCTCGCTGAAACCCGGCAGGTCCTGGAAGGCATCTTCTTTACCGAAGCCCAGATCGACGCCAGCATCAACTCCGAGGATATGTCGTTGCTGCTGCACGCCAAGCGCCAGGCGAGTGAAAACCGCGACCATACCTTTGAGCATATCCTGCTGGAAACCGGGAAGGAGTGTGACGAAAAGATCCATGAAGGGGCCGACCTGACCCTGCTTGAGCATTTCTCCTACATTATCACCTACTTTGATCGTTACGATAATACCTCCTCGGTGATCAATCAGCTCGCTTTTATGGAGAACGTCCGTTTCGGCGAAGAGCAAATTCGCAGTCTTCTCGGCAACAAGAAGGCGTTTGACGAACTCAACGATAAGCTCTGGAAAGACCTCTTTTTCAAACAGGTTTTTGAGAACAAGTACTTGGGGCAATTCGGTCGGAAGAAGATCGCCTGCCTGCAAAAAGGGCTGGCGCTGATTGAGGACGGCCGCCTGACAATTACCGCCCTCGTTGATCAGCTGCTTGTGCTGGAGAAGCAGGAGCGTCTTTACACGGTCCTGCTCGGTCACGTTAAAGAGCGTATTCGTAACTTCTACTCGAAGTACAATACCCGTGTGGAACAGGAGGCCTTGTTGGTCGAAGTGGCCGACGAGCTTTACAACAAGGGGCTCTATACCGGTGACATCCCCCTTGGCCAGTTCCATAACGTGGTGGTGAACATCAAGAAGGAGGCGGTTTACCTGCATAACCTCCTGCCCAAGATTGTTTCTGAGCGTGATGCCAGCCTACGTGAAGACTTCCTCGACAACAGCGGCCTTGACCGTTTTTACGTGGAAGAGCTTGAACGGGAATATTTCGAGCTTAATGATCTCGACATGGAGAACCTTTACCTGATCCGCAAAGGCTACGCGGACTAAACTCTTCCTCTTTCCGATTGCGAGCGTCAACATGAGCCAACCAGACCTCAAAAAGATCCGCAATATCGGCATTATCTCGCACATCGACGCCGGCAAGACAACTGTCTCCGAGCGCATCCTCTATTATTGCGGAGAAATCCATAAGCTGGGTGAGGTTCATGATGGCATGGCGACCATGGACTGGATGGCCCAGGAGCAGGACCGTGGCATCACGATCACGGCGTCCAGCACCAGCTGTCGCTGGCGGGATATCTGGATCAACCTGATTGATACGCCGGGGCATATCGACTTTACGATTGAAGTAGAACGTTCCCTGCGCGTCCTTGACGGTGCGGTCGTGATTTTCAGTGCGGTCGAGGGAGTGCAGCCGCAGAGTGAATCGGTCTGGCACCAGGCCAACCGCTATGGCGTACCGCGCATCTGTTTGATCAACAAACTGGATCGCGTCGGCTCCGATTATCAGGCCGTTCTTGAACAGATTCAGGAACGTCTCGGGGCCCGCCCGGTGCTGATGCAGTTACCTCTTGGTGAAGAGGGTGAGTTTCACAGTGTCGTCGATCTCGTCAATGAGGTTGTCCAGACCTTTGCTGAAGACGACCTGGGTGTGGATGTTGGTTGCTCACCTGTTCCTGAGGAACTCCGTGAGAGGGTTGCCGTGGCTAGAGACGCTGTGGTTGAAGCGGCTGCAGACTGGGATGACGACCTGCTCGCAGATTTCCTCGAAGGACAGGAGGTTGCGGCAGAGCGTATCGCTCCAGCTTTACGCAAAGGTGTCCTTGCCGGAGAGCTCTTCCCCGTCTTTCTCGGGTCCGCTTTGCGCAACAAGGGTATTCAGCCGGTTCTGGATGCAGTCACCGCTCTTTTACCTTCTCCTCTTGAACTCCCACCGGTTTCAGTCCGCAGCCCGAAGGAAGACGAAAGCATTCTCCTGCCATGTGAAATTTCCGGGCCCCTTTGCGCGTTGGCTTTTAAGGTGCTCTCCGATGAAGGGCGCAAGTTGACCTACCTTCGCATCTATTCCGGGACATTGAAGGCGGGGGAGACCTTGTTGAATGCGACCCAAAACGTTCGGGAGCGGGCAGCGCGACTTTTCCGCATGCATGCCCATAAGCGTGAACGCATTGATGTTGCTCGTGCCGGGGATATCGTCGCTGTCGCGGGCCTCAAAGACGCTTTGACCGGTGATACCCTCTGCGGTGCCGAACAACCCTTCTTGCTTGCTGGCCTCGCTGTCCCTGAACCGGTAGTCTCTCTGGCGGTGGAGCCGCGTCAAGTTCAGGATCGTGACAAGCTAATGCTCTCCCTTGAGAAACTGCAGTGGGAAGACCCGACTTTCCGTGTGCGGGAAGATGAAGACACCGGGCAGACGGTTTTGACCGGAATGGGTGAACTGCATCTGGAAGTGGTGCTCCGCCGCCTGCGCGATGATTTTGGTGTTGAGGTCAATGCCGGTCAACCGCAGGTTGTTTACCGTGAGAGTGTTTCTGCTGAGGCTAGCCACACCGAAACCTTCGAGCGCGAGATCGAAGGTAAACTGCAGAGGGGTGAAGTCAGTTTACGGGTTGCTCCTCGTGAGCGTGGGTCCGGAAACGAGATTCTGCTGTCCCCTCTTGATACGGAGGGTTTAAGCGAAGAGATTCTGAGTGCGCTGCGAGAAACCTTGACGATGGCCCTCGGCTCCGGGGTGCAGCTCGGCTATCCGATGGTTGATATGTCTGTTGTTGTTGACCGGGTGCCGGTGACACCAGGAGTCACTTCCGTGCTTGGCGTGCGTGCCGCGGCGCAGCGGGGTCTGACCCTGGCGATCCGGGCCGCAAAACCCGTATTGCTCGAACCGGTGATGGCGCTGGAAATTATCTCCCCAGGAGAATTTTCCGGCAAGGTTTATGGCGGCCTGCAGCAAAAGGGTGGGCGTGTCGAAGGGATGGAGTCTCGAGAGGTTGTCGACCTCGTCCGCGCCCACATCCCACTCTCGGAAATGTTCGGCTATATGACCGAACTGCGTAGCGCCACACAGGGCCGAGGGTCCTTTACCATGGAGTTCAGTCATTACGACAAGGTTCCTGTTTCGGTCATGGAACGCCTCGGTTTGAAATAACCCTGAGAACTGACAGGATCGTGGTTTTTTTTCAGAAGAGGCAAGTCACTGACTTGTCTCTTCTTTTTTATTTGACTTGCCTGTTTATCTCTCTTTCTTTGAATTAATATATTAATTCATATAAATAACTCTTGACATAGGTCTTGCCGCGAGGCATATTGCCGCTAAGTTTACCGTTGTTTGTTTTAGTGGGTTCTGTATTTTTTAGGAGGTATAGCGAAATGAAGATGTCAGGACTGAATAGTTACGTGCTTTCTGTTGCTCGTGCACTTTATGTCTTTGTTACGGTTGCTGCTGTCTGTGGCTCCCTGGTCCTGTTGAATATTGGTGGACACTGACCAGTTTGACAAGGAAATCAATTATTAAGGGCGGCCTTGTCAGGTCGCCCTTTTTGTTTTTTGTGGGAGAATTGTGTCTGTCTTGAGAGCAGAAATAATATTTGACGTTGCACAGGATGCCTGAGTATCTATAATGCTCAGTAATTTTGTAAATCAATCCGGCTGCGGGTTCCGGATGTTGAATGGAGATGTTATGGAAATCGAACAGGGAGCGGGCAAGATCGCCAAGTGCTTGAAGCTGATGCTCAGTGATAAGCCCGGGCATCTGGCGAGCGTGATGGCAGCGATTGCCTCGAAGAATGCCAGCGTTGGTGATATCCATCTGTTGCGGGTCGGCAGAACGCACAACACGCGTGAGATCGTAGTCTATGTTGATTCTGATCATCAGTTTGAAGAGGTGGTTGAGGCCATCGCCAATCTGCAAGGGATCATTATCGAGGACGAGATCGACCTGGTTCACCAGGTGCACGAAGGCGGCAAAATTGCTACGAAAAGCCAGGTTCGAATTGAGACGATTACGGATGTTCGCCAGATTTACACGCCGGGTGTTGCGGCCATCTGCAAGGATATCGAGCGTTATCCCGAGCACGCTTACAAATATACGTCGATTCCCAACCAAGTGGCTATCGTCACCAATGGTACGGCGATTCTCGGCCTTGGTGATATCGGAGCCGTTGCCGGCATGCCGGTCATGGAAGGCAAGTCCGTGCTCTTTGACTACCTGGTCGGTGTCAGCGGAGTGCCGATTCTGATCCAGAATCGCGATTCCAAAGTGATTATTGACACGGTGCGAAATATCGCCCCGACCTTCGGTGCGATCAAGCTGGAAGATATTAAAGCCCCGGAGTGCTTTGAGATTGAAGATGTGCTTGATGCCGAACTTGACATCCCGGTGATGCATGACGACCAGCACGGCACGGCGGTGGTTGTTCTGGCGGCTTTGCTTAACGCGACCCGCTTCTCCGGCCTGATGTTGAAGAAGTCCGTCGTCGGTGTGGTTGGTTTGGGTGCTGCGGGCATGGGAATCAGCAAGCTGCTTCTTTCTTATGGTGTAAAGAATGTCATCGGGACCGATCTTGACGAGACTGCTTGTGATCGTTTGACTGCGGCCGGTGGGGCCATTGGTTCTCTGGATGAGGTGATGAGGAAAGCCCATATCGTGATCGCTACGACAGGTTGCCCCGGGTTGATTAAGCCGGAAATGGTCCGTAAGGGTTCGGTGGTGCTGGCTCTGTCCAATCCGAACCCTGAGATTAACCCTGATCTTGCCCTGCAGGCAGGGGCCTCCTTCGCTGCCGACGGCAAGAGCGTCAACAACGCTCTGGCCTTCCCCGGCCTCTTCCGTGGTGCGTTGAACGTGCGAGCCACCCGTATCAACAACAAGATGAAGATTGCCGCAGCCCTGAGTATTGCCAGGCATGCTGAAGAAAACGAACTTGTTCCTTCCTTGCTACACCCCGATGTTCACAAGGATGTAACGGCTGCGGTCGAACGTGCAGCTCTTGAGTCAGGTGTGATCAAACACTGGGATTGATCTAAACCAATTGCGCCCTGGATTCTGCTCTCGGCTGGAGAGTAAGAAAGCTACGTAAACTATCGAAAGGCTGCGCCGACGAGGATGTCCACCTGGTCGGCGCACTCTTTTTATAAGCTCTGTTTGTGAATCTAGCCGATTTTATTATAGTGGAACCGGTCATTTACTTAGGTAAAGTGGCTCAAACCTGACCTGACACAGACTATAAGGTTTGATCAAGTGCCGCTCCATGCCTACAGATAAAATTTTTTGTTTATCAGGATTTATAAGAAATCCGATTCGTTTGGCTTGCTCTTTAATTGCTGAAGATTGCAATAATTGAAATAAGAAGGTTTTATGGTATTTTTATAGCTGGATATTTACTTAGAATGAATAATCTCATCGAAGATTAGATTATCGCGAAAAGGGGTTTCTTATGAATTTGAAGAATTGTTGTAAAAGTGTTTTGTCATTGATGGTCGCTTCGACTTTGGTTTTCCAGTTGGCCGCATGTGGAACAATCCTGTATCCCGAAAGAAAGGGGCAAGTATCCGGCAAAATCGATGTTGGTGTGGCTGTCCTTGATGGGATCGGACTTTTATTCTTCATTATCCCTGGAGTCATTGCATATGCTGTAGATTTTTCCAATGGGACAATCTACCT
>JAOUDB010000078.1 GCA_029859485.1 Desulfuromonadales bacterium
CAGGTCCTGGAGGCCGTCCGGGGCATGGTGACAGGCAGTGCAGCCGCCGCCGGCTTTGAGGGCATTGGTGATCTCGGCGATACTGCGCAGGCCGAGCTCCTTGATCTTGCGGCGCAGGTAAGGTTCGGTTACCGAGAAACAGTTGCAGACAATGCGGCCTTCATCCTCATCGCCGTGGGCCAGCTCCGGCAACAGTTCGGCCAGGTCTACGCCTCGCTTGCTCGCCCAGTCTGCGACGGCCTTCTGCAACGCTTCGGCGCCCATCACAGAACAGTGGATCTTTTGCTCGGGCAAACCATCAAGGAAATCGATCAGATCCTGGTTGGATACCTGCAAAGCCTCGATCGGAGTTTTCCCTTGTTCTTCCAGTAGGGTGCAGAGTGCTTCCGAAGCGGCGATCGCCGAGGTACAGCCAAAGGTCAGGTAGCGGGCCTGGGTGATTATGTCGCGGGTGGGATCGGTCGGATGGCGCTCGACGCGAAAGCTGAAGCGCAGGGCGTCTCCGCAGACGATCGAGCCATGTTCGCCGAAACCGTCGGGGTTTTCCAGCTCACCCATGTGGGTACCGGCTTCACCCTTGACGGCGTCCATGAACAGCTTGAGGACCTTGTCACTATAATTCCAGGGCATAGTCTCCTCCCTTCACTAGAACTATAAATTAGTCACGTCAATCAGCAAGTTTTAGAGGCCTGGATGAGGATTGTTTTTGAGAGTTTTTTTTGCGTGTCTAGGCTGCAAGGGCATTTTTCCTGACGACAAATACCATCGATCTGTTGTCAATTACGATTATGCGTTTAAGCTGTTGGTTAACTGTGATGTTGTTCCCAAGGATTCTATGAAAAGAGGGAGAGTTACGCGATGAAGGCGTTGGTAAAAAAAGAGGCCGCCCCCGGCTTGAGCCTGGAAGAGTGGCCAGAACCTGAGATCGGCATCAACGATGTGCTGATTAAGGTCAAGCGCACTGCCATCTGCGGCACAGATCTGCATATCTACAACTGGGATGCCTGGGCTGAAAAAACCATTCCTGTGCCGATGGTGATCGGCCACGAGTTCGTCGGTGAGGTCGCAGCCGTTGGCACCAACGTCATCGATTTCACCTTGGGGCAGGTTGTGTCCGGTGAAGGGCATGTGGTCTGCGGCCGCTGTCGCAACTGCATGGCCGGAAAGCGCCACCTCTGCGCAAGCACCAGCGGTGTCGGGGTGAATCGGCCCGGAGCCTTTGCCGAGTATCTGTCGTTGCCGATGTCTAACGTCTGGGTGCATCGGCCGGAGATCGACCTGGATGTGGCGACTCTGTTCGATCCGCTGGGCAACGCGGTGCATACGGCGTTGCAATACGACCTTCTTGGTGAGGATGTGCTGATTACCGGTGCTGGACCTATTGGCATTATGGCGGCAGCAGTCTGCCGACACGCCGGGGCTCGACACGTCGTGGTCACAGACATCCTTCCTGGCCGCCTGAGGTTGGCTGAAAAAATGGGAGCGACCTGCACGGTTGACGTGAGCCGGGAGAAGATCGGCTCTGTTCAACGGCAACTGGGGATGTCGGAGGGCTTTGATGTCGGCTTGGAGATGTCAGGCAGCCCGGCAGCCTTCGGGGAGATGCTGGCTAACATGAAACATGGCGGCAAGATCGCCATGCTCGGTATCCCGGACAAAAACATGACGGTCGACTGGAACACGGTGATTTTCAATATGCTGACGCTGAAGGGGATCTATGGGCGCGAGATGTACGAAACCTGGTACAAGATGGCGGTTATGGTCGAGTCAGGTCTGGATATTACGCCGGTCATTACACATCGTTTGCATTATACGGAATTTGCAGAGGGGTTTACCGCCATGCAGGCCGGTGACGCCTGCAAGGTCATCCTTAACTGGGACTCTTGAAATTAACGGGCTCGCCATCGCGCGGCCTGTTACGGAGAAATATTGTGGATGGTAAATTTCACCAACATCTAAGAAGCGAGCTTGACGGCATCCTTGCTGCCGGTTTGTACAAGAAAGAACGTCTGATTACCACCCCACAGGGGGCTCATGTGGGTGTCAGCAGCGGCGAGATGCTTAACCTCTGTGCCAACAACTACTTGGGGCTGGCCCAGCACCCGGAGGTCAACGCTGCCGCGCGGCAGGGGCTGGAAGAGTGGGGCTTCGGTATGGCCTCGGTGCGTTTTATCTGTGGCACTCAGACTCTGCATAAAGAGCTTGAAGAGAAGCTCAGCGCGTTTCTGGGGATGCAAGATACCATCCTCTATCCATCCTGCTTCGATGCCAACGGCGGCCTCTTCGAAGTCTTGCTGGGCGAAGAGGACGCGGTGATCTCTGACGAGCTCAACCACGCCAGCATTATCGACGGGGTGCGTTTGTGCAAGGCACGGCGTTACCGTTATCGCAACAACCAAATGGCCGATCTCGAAGACCAACTCAAGGCTGCTGAGTCTGCCGGTGCGCGCTTCAAGCTGATCACCACCGACGGGGTCTTCTCCATGGACGGCACTATCGCCAGAATCGATGAGATCTGCAACCTGGCGGAACGCTATAATGCCCTTGTCCATGTCGACGATTCCCATGCCACAGGCTTTGTCGGCAATAGCGGTCGAGGCACCCACGAGCATCGAGGGTGTGTGGGCCGGGTGGATATCATCACGGGCACTCTGGGCAAAGCCCTGGGTGGTGCCAGTGGCGGTTTTACCAGCGCCCACAAAGACGTGGTCGATTTGCTGCGTCAGCGCTCTCGTCCTTATCTCTTTTCCAATTCCGTGGCGCCGCCGGCCGTAGCCGGAGCTTTAAAGGCTTTGGAATTGGTGAGTCAATCGAGTCTCCTGCGTGACCAGTTGCAGGAAAATACAGCGATCTTCCGCGCCGGCCTGGAACAGCATGGCTTCGCGTTGCTGCCGGGCGAGCATCCAATTGTTCCCATCATGCTGCACGATGCCATCATCGCGACCCGCTTTGCCGACGCCATCCTGAAACATGGCATCTACGTGGTGGCTTTTTCTTACCCGGTGGTGCCAAAAGGACAAGCCCGTATCCGAACCCAGATGTCGGCCGCTCTTACACCGGCCGACCTGGAATTCGCAATCGATGCCTTTGCCCGGGTGAAACGAGAATTGAATTTGTAAATAGGCTCGGGAACAGACACGCCTGTTGACATTCCCGCCCGCTGGTCTAACGTATCAAGGTAAGCAAGGTTATTGTTGACTGTAACCAATCGGCGAAGGAGTTGCTATGCCCCTTTCCGATATGCCCATGCGTCTTCTGGTCATTCTGTTTTTGGCGGTGTTCGTTCTGATCGGGATTAACCCGGCCATTCAGAAAGCTGCTGTGAGTCTCCGCAAGCTGCTCCGCTCCGCCGCGCAACGGAAAGAGCTCATTGGCACGCGCCTCGATGATTTGCATGCAGAGGTTTTTGCAGAGTCTCGAAGCTCACGTCAATTGAATGACTTTGAAATTATCGTGATCCGGCGGCTCGCTCAGGCCGGCGGTAAGGCCCTTTCTCGAAAACAGCTGAACGCCCCTTTGCTGCTGGGCACAGCCGTGCTCCAAAAGACCCTCAAATCCCTGCATCGCCGGGAACTCATCCATGTCAGGATCTCCACGTTGCTTGGCCCAAAATTTACCCTCTCTGAAACAGGGCGTCGATATGCGATTGAGCAGGGTTATATTATCCATATCCGTGAACCCAAAGAGGGCATGGGATAGGCACAGGTTCAGGCTGTGGAAGCTTTTCATCTCATCCTTGCAGCCCGTTGCTGCCCCGTTGATGATGAGCGTCTGATACCATTTTGAAAATCTGGTGCTATAGTTTGTCCATGAAAGAAATCGGACAACTGTTTTTGTTATTGGGCTGTCTCTTTTTGTTGTTTTCGCCAATCGTGATGGCGCAAGAGGTGACAGAGGATTTTTCGGCCTGGCTTGAGTTGCTGCGAGAGGACGCTCGTTCTGCAGGGATCTCTGAAAAGACCTTAGATGCAGCACTGGCTGATCTAGTGGCACCCGAACCACGGGTGATAGAGCTCGATCAAAAACAGCCGGAAAAGACCGAGTCGGTGGAGGATTATGTGGCTGCCCGGGTCAGTCCGGAGCGTATCGCCGAAGGGCGCCTGATGCTGCAACGCTATTCCACCTGGTTGGGTCGGGTTGAGCGGACGTATAAGGTGCAACGGCGCTTCATTGTGGCCCTCTGGGGGATTGAGAGCAGCTACGGCCGACACACCGGCAAACATCCGGTCATTCCGGCACTGGTGACCCTGGCTTACGATCCGCGGCGCGGCGATTATTTTCGCAAGGAGTTGCTCGCGGCGTTGAAGATCCTCGATGAAGGCCATGTCTCGCTGTCGCGTATGAAAGGGTCCTGGGCAGGGGCGATGGGGCCGTTCCAGTTCATGCCGTCCTCTTATCGCCACTACGCAGTCGATGCCGATGGCGATGGTCGCATCAACATCTGGGGATCGGTTCCCGATGCGCTGGCTTCTGCGGCCAATTACCTGGCCAAAGCGGGTTGGAAGAACGATCAAACCTGGGGAAGGGCGGTCAAACTGACGCAAAAGCTTGATTCTTCTTTGACCGGATTAGAGACCCGTTTGCCATTGTCGCGCTGGCAGGCTCTGGGTGTGCGGCGCAGCAACGGCCGCGCGTTGCCGCGTCGTGACCTGCAGGCCTCATTGATTATTCCCGATGGCCCAACCGGTCCTGCCTACCTTGTCTACAATAACTTCCGGGCGTTGCGACGCTGGAATCGATCAAACGCTTTTGCTGTTGCGGTCGGCACCCTCGCCGAGAGTTATGCCGAAAACAGAAGGTGATCGTCTGCTGAGAGGAAGGTCTTGACTCTTGAACTCAAGTCAAAAATCAAGATCTGCCCCCGAGCCTCAGCCTTGCCATAAAGTCCAGGCCAGATCGTTTTTGCCGGTGCTCTGGGTAAACCTGGCGTTGCAGTCCAGGCATTTGTAGTCCTGCTCTTCATAACCTCGAGGTTTGGCCCCTGTAAAGATGCGGGCTTCACTGACCTTGATCAGGCAATGATGGGGCTTTCCGCGGTGGGTTTTCTTGGTTTGTTCTTGACACAGACTGCAGGTTTCCATGGTTATATCTTTCTGTTTTCCGGGGGGTTGGCTGCAACCTCTCGGAGGTGAGTGATGTTGCTTAGTCACCATCCTACACCGACTGTTCGATTATAGATACGGCAATGCTGTTGCTTCCGTTGCAATTGTTCGATCGGTTGCGCCTGCTTGTGAGTGCTGATGAAAGTGAGCAGGCGTCGCCTGGCTTTAAGGTTGCTGAGGAAATGGTGTGGGTTATTTATAGAGGTCGAATGGTGGCTTGAGTTCAGTGATGTCCCTATCATTCAACTCTTTCACCGTGAGCTCAAGGGAAAACCTGTCGTTAGTCATGGCTATCAATAGGGTGCTTTTGAAAATTGATAGTTAGTGTCACAAGCTGTACACTATTGATAGATGGTCGTGCGCTTCAGATTGCCGCCTCTTTCAGGGAGAGCCTATGTCAACAAACGTTCAGAGTCACTTCTGGTCATGGTTGAGCCTCCGCAAATAAAGAGCCGCTTCATGACGAACCTGATTGTCTTTGGCCTGATACTCCTCGTCCTGCTGTTTCTGTGCGGTTATTATATGAGCCGGATGCCGGGTCGCTCTGTTTCCGGGCCCTTGCCAGAGTTGTCCGTCGCCGAAGCGCTCCTCAAGGAGCGTTTGCATGGCCATGTCGACATGCTGGCCGGCAAGATCGGGGAGAGAAATGTCTGGCAATACGACAACCTGCAGCGAGCAGCTGACTATATTGAGGCGGCCTTCAAGCGCTCCGGCTTATCGACGCGCCTGCTAGCTTACGAGTCGATGGGCAGACAGGTTGCCAATATCGAGGCCGAGATTCCTGGCCTTGAAGCCTCCTCCGAAACTATTATCGTGGGCGCACATTACGATTCACTGGCCGGCACCTCAGGTGCCAACGATAACGCCACGGGCGTCGCGGCCTTGCTTGAACTGGTCGACCTCCTCAAACAGAGCAAGCCGCGCAAAACAGTGCGCCTGGTCGCTTTTGTCAACGAGGAGCCACCGTTTTTTAAAACTTCTCGAATGGGCAGCCTGGTCTATGCAAACCAGGCTCTGCAAAGCGGAGATCGCATCGCCGCCATGATTTCCCTGGAAACCATCGGCTACTATACGCATGAGCCGTTAAGCCAGAAGTACCCTCTGCCTCTGCTGCGCTACTTCTACCCGGAGCGCGGAGATTTTGTCGCCCTGGTTGGCAACGTCCGCTCCGGGCCCTTGTTGAAACGCAGCGTTAAGGCTTTTCGCCAGCGCGGCGCTTTCCCGTCGGAAGGGATCGTCGCACCAGGTTGGCTGCTCGGGGTCGACTGGTCCGATCACTGGTCGTTCTGGAAAATCGATTGTCCCGCCATTATGATCACAGATACGGCGCTCTTCCGGTACCCGTACTATCATTCTGTCCGTGATACTCCGGACAAGGTTAATTATGAGGCGCTGACCAGGGTCGTCAAGGGACTGGAGGCCATGATCGGCGAGCTCGCCAGGTAAACCGGTGCGGCGTTTTCAGGAGCGGGCAGGGCGATGGCAAAGCTCTGCTCATGGCCCCTGTCCGCCGTTGTTATTTTCCCTCTCAAGCCGACGCATACAGGGCGGCACGGGCCTTGTCCGGAAGTTGCAGCGTTCTGTCCTGGAAAAACTCCTTTAAACGCTCCTCATCCAAGGTCTCTTCCTCGAACAAGTACTCAGCAAGCGCTTCCAGAACATCACGATTCTCAGTCAGGACCAGCTCGGCACACTCCTGGGCAGTATGAACCAGCTTTTCGATCTCCTGGTCGATGATCCAGGCGGTCTTCTCGCTGAAGGTCTTTTCCGTGGCCAGCTTGAGGCCGAGGAACGGATGCTCTTCACCCCGTTCGAAACTTAAGGGGCCGATTTTTTCGCTCATACCCCACTGACAGACCATCTTCTCGGCGAGGGCCATGTCCTGCTTGAGATCATTCTGGGCGCCGGTCGAATACTCGCCGAAGATGAGTTTCTCCGCGGCTCTGCCGCCCAGGGCTACAGCCAACCGGGCCAGGAGACCGCTACGCTGGTAATGATAGCAATCGTCCTCCGGCAGTTGTTGGGTCATGCCGAGTGCTTGTCCGCGGGGGATGATCGTCACTTTGTGGATCGGATCGGTGTTCGGCAGGCACCTGGCAACCAGGGCATGCCCCGATTCGTGGATAGCGGTGATCCGTTTCTCCTGCTCGGTCAGGTAGAGTTTGCGCTCCATGCCCATGAGCTGGCGGTCTTTTGCCTGCTCCAGATGATACAGGCAGACCTGCTCGGCATTTTCGCGGGCGGCGATCAGGGCGGCTTCATTGACCAGCCCCTGCAGATCGGCCCCGACCATGCCAGGGGTTCCTTTGGCGATGATCGCCAGGTCGACGTCATCCGCCAGGGGCACGTCTCTGGTGTGAACTTCGAGAATCTTGACCCGATCACGCCAATCGGGGCGATCGATCACCACTTGGCGGTCGAAGCGACCCGGACGCAGCAGAGCCGAATCAAGCACATCCGGCCGATTGGTTGCAGCCATTACGATCACTTCATCGTGGGGTTCGAACCCGTCCAGCTCCGACAGCATCTGGTTCAGAGTTTGCTCCCGCTCATCGTTGCCTCCTCCCAGGCCAGCGCCGCGCGCTCGGCCGACCGCATCCAGTTCATCGATGAAGATAATGCTTGGCGCATTCTGCTTGGCGTTTGAGAACAGGTCACGGACCCTGCTGGCACCGACGCCGACGAACATTTCAACGAACTGGGAGGCCGAGATGCTGTAGAAGGGGACATCGGCTTCGCCGGCCACGGCTCGGGCCATCAGGGTTTTGCCGGTCCCGGGTGGACCGACCAGCAGAACCCCCCGCGGCATCTTGCCGCCAAGCTTGTAAAATTTTTGCGGCTCGCGAAGGTATTCGATCACCTCCTGCAATTCCTGTTTTGCCTCCTCCAGGCCAGCCACGTCCTGAAAGGTTTTACTCGAGTCTTGCCGCAGGAAGAGGCTGGCCCCCGATTTGCTGAATCGGTTCATTAAACCGCCGCCCAGACCCCCTTGCTGGCGGGCGCGCTGGTAGATAAACCACCAGATGCCGAAAATCATGATCCAGGGCAGCAGGTTCGCCAACAAGGTGATCAAGTCGGATCTTTCCTCGGGCGGGTCGACATTAACCACGACCTGGTAACGTTCAAGCAGGGGCATTAACTCCGGGTCGTCGATCGGAGGAAGGTTGGTGCGAAACTGCTGGTAGGCACGAGGCTCCCCGGACTTGTCCGTGGGGGCTTCTTCATAAAAGGTGGCGAGTTGTTCCGTGAAGCGCCCGGTCAGGACTTCGCCCTGTATGGTGACTGCGGCAACATGGTCCAGCCGAACTTCATCCTTGAAGCGACTGTAGGGGATCTCGATAACTGGCTCTCGCGTCGCAGGGGGAAACATGTACACAAACAGGCCATTGATGACCAGTACCAGAAACGTCAGCAGCAGGACTCTGTGCCAGGGATCTTTCATCATGATGATGGCCGGCTCCTGTTATTCGTGCGCTGAATCTAACCCATGCTAATATCATAGCAGAATCAGGGAGTTCCGCTTTACCGGATTCCGTTAACCCACACGGTCTGCGTCACCGCTCTCAAGAGAGCGCCATCAAATATATGGGTGGCATTGCAGAAGATTATTGTTGAACTGTGACAAATCGATCACTTGAGTTTAAAATGTTATAGGAGGTTTTTATGGCCACAGTTATCGTTCAGGTCAATGATTTGATGCAGACAAATTACAAGTATGAACGCACCGAACCGGTCGGGAAGAATTACCATCCAGACTTTCGCCCCGAGTTGACACCCCAAGAGATGCTTGAACTGGGGGTGTTCGGTGGTAAATACATGACCGATTGCCAGGACGAATTCCCTGCCGAATGGTTCAAAAATGCCAAGCTCTGTGCGGAACGGCATGATCCGGCGCTGAATTTCTTTGGCGTGAATGCCTCACAACCCTTATCTGTGTGGCAAGAGAAAGGCTGG
>JAOUDB010000508.1 GCA_029859485.1 Desulfuromonadales bacterium
CCCGGAAGAGCACACCGAATTCGTGACACGGTTCAGTTCCGAAGTTGAGCCAACGATCTGGGAATCGTCCTTCCGGAAACATTAACAGTTAAGTTTTCCGCGAGGAAACAACTTGCCTACCAGCCTTAGCTGGTCATATTCCTTTGCCTGCAGCTACAGTTATGCGGGCACCTTCAATGACGGGATTTTTCATGACTAGAACTTGGAAGTGCGATCTCTGTGGCTACGTCCACAATGGTCCAGAAGCGCCTCAATCCTGCCCTGTTTGCGGGGCGGACATAAGCCATTTTTCTGCACTAGAGATTCAAACCTCCGCGGCGCGTGAAACGGTAACCGAAGCTTGGCAATGCAGCATTTGCGATCACATTGACGATGGCTCGTCTCCACCGAATTTCTGTCCGATCTGTGGCGCCTCTGCCGCTCTTTTTCATCCTTACGTTGAGCCAGAAACGTCTGCAAAGACCGCCACAATCGACAAGCTGGTCATCCTGGGTGCCGGTATTGCAGGGATGACCGCTGCGGAAGAAGCGCGCCGCCAGGTGAGCACCGTCGAGATCACCCTCGTTTCCAGAGAGATGAGCCTGCCCTATTACCGGCTCAACCTGACCCGATTCCTGGCAGGAGAAGTCGAGGAAGATGATCTGCTCATACAACACCAGGAATGGTTTGATGCGCAAAAGATTGTCTACCTGTCCGGCGAAGCACAATCCATAGATCGTGATGCCCGCAAAGTCACGCTGCGCGATGGCAAACAACTGGATTATGACCGCTTGATCATGGCCAATGGCGCTCACCCCTTCATTCCCCCCATTCCCGGTGCTAACCGTGATGGTATCATGGTGCTGCGGACTCTGGAACACGCCCGCAAGATGATCAACAGTCTTAGTCCAGGATGTCGTGCGGTCTGCATTGGTGGAGGTCTACTCGGCCTGGAAACCGCCTGGGCCTTGCAGCGACGCGGTGCAGAAGTTACAGTTCTGGAGGGTTTTGATTGGCTGCTGCCGCGGCAACTCCCTCCTGCCGCAGCAGCATTACTCTTCACCCACCTTGAAAAGCAGCAGATGACGATCAAATGTGGTGTTCAGGTCCAGGAATTCACTGGCGACGAAACCGTGCACGGCGTGTTGCTCGAAGATGGCACTGAAATTCCAGCGGACCTGGTGATTCTCGCCACCGGAGTTCGGCCCAACAGCCACCTGGCCCGCCAGTGCGGCCTCAAGGTCAAACAGGGAGTCGTCGTCAATGACCAGCTCTTTACCTCTGACGAACATATTCTCGCCGCTGGAGACGTCTCCGAGCATCAGGGCAAGGTTTACGGTATCTGGCCCGCCAGTTACGCCCAGGGTCTGGTCGCCGGGGCCAATGCGGTTGGAGCTTCAGGTGAGTTCCCCGGACTGCCTATGACCAATCGCATCAAGGTTCTGGATGTCGATCTCTTCAGCATTGGACAGATTCAGGCAATCGACGCCAGCACACGCCTTTTGGAAGTCGAACAAGACGGAAGCTACCGTGGCCTGGCGTGCCATGATGGCCAGGTCGTCGGTGCCGTCCTCTATGGTGATATGCAGTTGACAGGGCTTTTACAGAGTGCTGTTGAACAGGGCCGTCGCGTTCAGGAGGTTCCGGAACTATGGGACCATTTTCCGAGCTTGCAACAGATAGCAGGTTAAGCAAAGAAAAGAGGCCACCTGGAGATTCCGGGTGGCCATGTTAATCGTTTCGTATCTAGTGCAATTACCGCTTTATAAACGGACTTGGGTTGCAAAGATCTTCAGCCTGATTGGCCGAAGCATTACAATTGTGGCAGAGATAGCCCGGAGCGTCTGTGCGTGTTGCGACTTCTTCACGCGATCCGGCCTTTTTCAATTCACAGATATGCAGATGATGTCCCGAGGGATGCGTACATTCAGGTTTCGACAGTTCTGACATAAAGCCTCCACTAGTAAACGTCCTTGCGTGTCGTCAGTATACCACCTCCACGGAGGGCTGTCGTAACAGATCAGTCTTCCGTCAGCAATATCGCCTCGGCAACATCCCGTAAGGATTTCCTTTTATCCATCGCCAACTTCTGCAAACGTCGGAACGCCTCTGGTTCATCCATGCCCCGTTTTATCAAAACACCCTTGGCGCGATCAATCACACTGCGAGTTTCGAGAGCCTCCTTCAACTGGGACACCTCTTCACGCAGGCTTGACAACTCGACAAACTGGTGGATCGCCAGGTCCACAGCCGCGAATAGCTGTTCGGCACGCACCGGCTTGACGACATAATTCATGACTCCGGCCAGACGTGCTCGTTCAATCGTCTCAGACTCCGTGTTTGCCGTGACCAGAACGATCGGCAAGGGCCTGATCTTGCTAATTTTTTTCGGCAGCAGTAACACCGATCCATAACAGGCATACCAACATCCATAACCACCAGAAGAATCTCCTGGTGAGCCGCTATTTCAACGGACTGGGCACCATTCTCAGCTTCGAGAATCTCATCAAACCCGTACCCGGCAACGATTTCAGCAACCTGACGACACAACAGGGGTTCATCATCGACAACCAAGGCACGCCTCATAGCATTTAACTCCCGATAAAATGAACAGATTGATATGGAGAGTACCGCATCAGAGATACCAAAAACCATACCTGCTTTCTTCCAGGAC
>JAOUDB010000509.1 GCA_029859485.1 Desulfuromonadales bacterium
GCAGCTTTTGAATATCTAAAAGCCTATAGCTGGCCAGGTAATGTCAGGGAGTTGCAAAATGCTATTGAACGGCTGGTGGTGTTAAGCCACGGTGATATGGTTGAATTGGAGCACCTCCCCGCCAAGTTTCGCGCGGCACCCACTGCGAAGAGGAGTCGGGTCGTTGAGCTCCCCCTAGAAGGCTATTCTCTTGAAGCGCTGGAGCGGGAGGTGGTGGTCCAGGCTTTGGAACGAAATGACTGGAATCAGACCCGGGCTGCCGATTTTCTGCAGATTCCGAGACATACCTTGATTTACCGGATGGAAAAATATGATATCAAGAAAAGCTGAGGCACGTGGCGCGTGGCGCGTGGCGCGAGGAACGTGTAAAATCCTGTTGCTGACGATACTTGTCATGATCATCACCTTGCCATCGTTGGCCTATGAACGGCGTTCTGCCGTGGTCGATACGGTTGCCAAGGCAGGTCCGGCGGTCGTCAATATCCGCACGGAGCAGATTGTACAACGACGCAGCTCGCCTTTTTTCGGTTTCGGCGATTCCTTCTTTGATGATTTCTTCCGCCAGTTTTCACAGACGCGCAGCTATCGGACACAGTCCCTCGGCTCGGGAGCGATTATCGACAGTCGCGGCTACCTGGTGACAAACGCTCACGTTGTGGAAAAAGCTTCGAAGATTTATGTTGCCCTGCCTGGAGAACACAAGGAGCGTGAAGCCTCTCTGGTCGGTCTGGACCAGGCGACGGATCTTGCAGTAATCAAGGTGGTTACAGAGCAGAGCCTGCCGAATCTTACTTTTGCCGATGATGACGATCTCTTGCTCGGAGAAACGGTTATTGCGATCGGTAACCCCCTCGGCCTGGAGAACTCGGTAACGACCGGGGTTGTCAGTGCGCCAAAACGCAGACTGCCGGACGGGGAGGGTGGCGTTGCAGTTTTTATCCAGACCGACGCCCTGATTAACCCCGGCAACTCCGGTGGCCCCCTTCTGGATATCAACGGAAGGCTGATCGGGATCAATACGGCCATTGCCCAGCAGGCCCAGGGAATAGGCTTCGCCATCCCCGTCAAGGTCGTTCGCCGGGTGGTTAACGATCTGGTTGTACATGGTCGCTTACGTTCAGCTTATGCGGGGATTCTTCCAGGCGAGATCAGCAAATCCATGGTGAAATCACGAGGGGCCGGTGGTGCCCTGGTGACAGAGGTCGATCAAGGTTCTCCTGCTGAAAAAGCAGGGGTTCATGTTGCTGACGTTATTCTGGAAGTCGATGGCGTGCAAACCGATTCAGCCTCGGAATACCTGGCTTTGTTACGTACCTACCCGCCGGGAGCAAAAATCATATTGATGTTGTTGCGTGGCGAAGAGGTGCTAAGTCAAACGATCAACCTTGTGGAACTCCCTCCGGGATACGTGATGCTTTATTTAGAAAGGATTTTCGGTTTTTCGGTAGAAGAAGACCGACAGGGGATTGTTATTACAAAAGTTCTCTCAAGGTCGCCGGCGTCGCAGATAGAGTTAAAGCCAGGTGATCGGATCACAGAACTTGAAGGCGTTCGTGTGGATAACCTGGAAACTTTTGTTGCACGGATGGAAGAGACTCTCGGCCGCTTGCCGTTGCGCTTCACTCTCTTCAGGGGACAGCGTGGCTACCTGGTTGAGATGCCTTAGAAAACTGTGAGTGTTTGATGAAAGGGACGTTCAATGAAGTTATATTCCGACCCTGATGAACCCAGGCAGCCCGAGGTCGTACAGTTTGAACTCGAAGAGTGGATCGATGGCTCCCCTTTTGAACGTCTGCTGGGAGTACAGATTCTCAGGGCTGAAGAGGGTCAGGCTCATTTATCCTTGCCATTCACTCTCAAGCTTTCCAATGGCGGCGGAGTCATGCATGGCGGGGCCTTGACTTCCCTGGCGGATACAGCCGTTGCCATGGCGATAAAAAGCCTGCTACCGTCCGGAACCGTCTTTGCGACGACTGATCTGTCCATGAAGTTTGTTGCTCCGGTTCTTGAGGGACAGGTCCACGCCTATGCCAGCGTTCGGGAAACGGGAGAACGGACTTTTAGTGGTGAGTGTGAGTTGCTTGGTGAGGATGATGAAACCTATGCTCTTCTGACCTCTGTTTTTAAAGTTTCTCGCCAGGACAAATGACTTTGCCTCGGCCGAAATGGCAACCAATCCGGTTGACATTTTTCCCTTGTAAGGTTACATGTTAGATAAATATTGTTTTTCCTATATGTCTTTAAAGCTAAGTCACATCTAAGCTTGTTTGACTCAAAGAAGGGCTCTTCCATGCGTCGTCTCGTTCTAATCGTTGTTGTCATTCTCCTGGTTTGCGGATCCGTTTATCTTGTCACTGCAAGCAGTTCACGACCCTCTTATGAGCCGGTTAAGATCGTTGATATGGGTGATCAGGCCCCTGATTTCCTGCTGGAGGATACCGCCGGAAACAAGGTCTCCCTTGCGTCATTACGAGGCAAGGTCGTGCTGGTGAACTTCTGGGCGACCTGGTGCCCCCCGTGCCGGGCGGAAATGCCCTCAATGGAGAAGCTCAATGAGGCTATGGCCGGTGAAGACTTCGTGATGCTGGCGATCAATGTTGAGGAAAATGGGCGGAGTGTCGTTCCTGAATTTCTGAAGAAATCGC
>JAOUDB010000510.1 GCA_029859485.1 Desulfuromonadales bacterium
AGATAATTTCGTGACACTCCCTTGAGGAGTCCCTCTTTCTCACCGGATTCAACAACGATTTCCAACTCTTCACCAATAAAACCTTCTGCGAAGGAACGGTGTTTTTCTGCAGCAAGATGACGCAGCCGTTCTGCCCTTGCCTTGCTGACGTCGCCCGGCACCTGATCGGAATAACCGGCAGCCGGGGTTCCGGGACGTTTGCTATAAGGGAAAACATGCAAATCCGTCAGGGGCAAGCGAGAGATAAAGTTATAGGCGCTCTCAAATTCCTCTTCTGTCTCACCGGGAAATCCGGTAATCACATCAAGACAGATCGCTGCATCAGGTATTGAATCTCTTACCCGTTCGAGCAATTGCCCGAAAAATTCCGTGCTATAGGTTCGCTTCATGCGCTGCAGAACACGATCATTGCCTGCCTGCAAGGGGATGTGCAAGTGCTGGCAGATGACCTGTGATGAAGCAACAGTTTCGAGTAACTCCTCTGTCAGTTCTGTGGGTTCAATTGAGCCCAACCTTAAACGACGGATACCTGTTTCGAATTCGATCCTGCGCACAAGATCGTTCAGGCTCATGGGAGTGTCCAGATCCGCGCCGTAGCCACCGATATGAATTCCGGTCAGAACGATCTCCTGGAAGCCGGCAGCAACCAGACCATCGATCTGCTGCAGAATCTCATCCGGAGTCGCTGAACGACTGGCACCACGCGCATAAGGAATGATGCAGTAGCTGCAAAAAGCATCGCAGCCATTCTGAATTTGTACGAAAGCACGACTACGACCCGAGAAAGTCGTCAAAGGAGGCAGACAGACTTTCTCGACCTGGCGGATATCAGAGACAACAACAGCTGTTGTCTCTTGATCTTCCGTGAGGTAATCAAGAAGTCTCTGTTTCTCTTCATTGCCAATCACCAGGCTCACACCGGGAAGCTCTTGCAAGGCTTCCGGGTCGACCTGAGCGTAACAACCGGTGACAACCACGCGACAAGCGCCGTTAAGCTTGCGGGCGCGACGAATCAGGTTGCGTGACTGGGCATCAGTCGCGTTGGTTACCGTACAGGTATTGACGATAACCAGGTCCGCACCCTCATCAAAAGGAACAACCTGGTATCCAGAAGACTGCATCGATTCTTGCATCGACGCAGATTCAAACTGGTTGGTTTTGCATCCCAAGGTTGCGAAGGAAACTGTGGAGCGCTGCGTGTGGCGTGTGGTGGGATGTTCATTTTTGTCAATTGAGGACATATTTACTTAATCTATTGCATCAAAACAGAAAGATTTATTTTGGTTCTCTCTACGTCTTTCAAGGAAGTTCTTAGCGTCTTTGCGTTACGTTTTTGCTTTAAGTTTTTCCTCGTACCACGTTCCGCGTTCCTCGCCTTTCACGATTCAATACACCCACCACCCAGAACACGGTCACCATCATAAAAGACTGCGGCCTGACCAGGAGTGACTCCACTCTGCGGCTCTTTGAAATCAACCCGAACGGAGCCATCATCCAGGAGTGTGATCAGTGACGGCACTTCTTGATGTCTGTAACGGATACGGCAAGCCGCCTCAAGAGACTCTTTGGGAACATCAATCAGCCAGTTGATATCAACAACGTGGCAGTGGGACATGGCAAGATGTTCTTTTTCGCCTACGATGACTTTACGGTTCACTGCGTCGATACCGACGACATAGAGTGGCTGCGGCCAGGAGAGGCCAAGACCGCGACGTTGACCGATCGTATAACGGTAGGTTCCCTGGTGCTGCCCCAACGTTTTGCCGCCGACATGAACGATATCGCCGTTCATGGCACCGGAGCCGCGCTGTTCTTCTAAAAAACGGACATAATCGCCGTCCGGTACAAAACAGATATCTTGACTTTCCGCTTTCTCGGCGACTTTAAGCCCAAGTCGCGTAGCGTGGCCACGCACCTCATCCTTGGTCATGCCGCCCAGGGGAAAACGGACATAGTGCATCTGCTCCTGAGTCAAGGTATAGAGAAAGTATGTTTGATCCTTGTTAAGGTCCTGCCCTTTCTTTAAGACCGGGCCATCGTCGCCCTCTACCAGTTGGGCATAATGACCCGTCACCAGGTAATCAGCCTGAATTTCCAGAGCTCGACGCAGGAGTATTTCAAACTTGAGGACCTGGTTGCAGATGACACAGGGGTTAGGTGTCCGGCCATTAAAGTAATCGTCGCAGAAACGATCGATAACCAGCTTTTCAAACTGTTTCTCAAAATTAACAACATAGAAAGGGATCTCGAGAGATTCAGCAACCCGACGCGCATCATAAACATCGTCAAGGGAACAGCAAGAGCCAAAACTCTCGCCATGTTCATCGGTAAACTTGGAATAGTCCCAGATCTGCATCGTCATACCGACCACCTCACAGCCCTGCTCTTTAAGCAAAGCCGCAGCGACAGATGAATCAACACCGCCACTCATGGCAACGACAACTTTTTTACCTGGCTCAATCATAGGAGCAATATATCATAAAGGTTCTGGGTTCTGGGTTCTGGGTTCTGGGTTCTGGGCTACCCCTTATCACTGACATCTGACAAACAAAACAACAAGAGCGACCCTTTCAAGAGCCGCCCTCATTATTTCATGTAGTACCTGAGGTATTAATGTTTAACCATTCTCGGC
>JAOUDB010000511.1 GCA_029859485.1 Desulfuromonadales bacterium
TATCTGGCACCAAAAAAACAAACAGGTTTTAATGAACCATCACATTTATTCATAGGACAATGAAAGGAGACGGACATGGAAATGCTTCTGAATAAACGGGAACTGCTCGATCTTGGGAAGGAGTTACAAGGTGTTAAGATTGTCTGTCGTGAAGGCTGTTGCTGGATAACCCTGGCTGGTGATCGCCACGACCACATCATAAAACACGGCAAGAGTTTCATTGTCAGGTCGAAAGGCCGCGTGCTTATTACAGCAATGGAATCAAGCCGGCTGCTGTTGACTGACAATAAGTCAGCAGGCAGACTTGACCAACCTTCCAAGGCTTTCTATGGGTTATTAAAACAAACTCTTTCGGTTTTATGACCCAAAAAGATTTACTTCTGACGATTAAGCTCTGCGTCTTCGCGCCTTTGCGTTAAAAATAGTCTGAGGTTGCCTTGCCTTTGTTTGGGTTACAGGTTCGAATTCTTTTGCCACAAATCTATAAAAGCCGGTCGGGCAATCAATGAACTGGCTGCAAGTGAGGAAAATATGAAAACGATCGGCCTTTTAGGCGGCATGAGCTGGGAAAGCACCGCTGAGTACTATCGAACCATAAATAGAGGAATAGCAGAGGAACTGGGCGGATTACATTCCGCGCAGGTTGTTCTTTACAGTGTCGACTTCGACTCTCTTGAGAAGCTTCAGCGTAAGGGTGACTGGCAGGGTGCTGCTGAGATCCTCATTGACGCAGCCTTGAAGATTCAGGCTGCAGGTGCCAACTTTCTTTTGATCTGCACCAACACAATGCACAAACTGGCAGACCAGATCGAAGCAGCCGTACAGATACCTTTACTGCATATTGCTGATGCAACAGCAGAGACGCTTATTGCTGATGGCATCAAGACGGTTGGTCTTCTCGGGACAGCTTTCACCATGGAAGAAGATTTCTATCGGGGCCGGCTGAAACGAAATTTCGAGTTGGACATTGTTACGCCCTCGAAAGGCGACAGAGAAATAGTCCACAATGTTATCTATCAGGAGCTCTGTGCGGGCAAAACTTCTGAAGCCTCCAAAACAGAGTATCTCAGGATTATTGAGGAGCTGGCCAAAGACGGTGCAGAAGCGATTATTCTCGGATGCACGGAGATAGGCATGCTGGTCAAGCAGAGCGATACCCATATCAAACTCTATGATACGACCGCCATCCATGCGAAGAAAGCAGTTGAACAAGCGATCGCATGAGAATAATTCGGTGACATCGTTTTGCGTATTAATAGCGAGCATCTAATCGATGGCGTAGGCATCAATTCCAGGCCATGAATAAAGTGACCGCGAAGAGCCCATTCAACCCTTACCTTGACTTTTACAACTGCCACCTGATAGTATGCGATCTGTTGGTCAGCAATGAGGGCTTTGTGCCGAGACTGACCAACACTGTTCCCAGATTGAAAAGACGTTCTTCAAGGCTCCGGAATATTCCGGAGCTTTTTTTATTCTGAAGCCTGTCCGTGATGTCAATTCACTCGTTACAGTCATAACAACTAATTCGGACCGGCTTATAATAAAGAAGAAAACATGGATTTCAAAAGTTTTAATCTCAACCCGAGGATTGCCGCTGGCGTAGAAGCCGCAGGCTTTACCGAACCGACCCCTATTCAGGCACAATCAATCCCGAAGATCATGCAACACCGTGACGTGATGGGTCTCGCCCAGACCGGCACCGGAAAAACAGCGGCCTTCGGCCTTCCGATCCTTCATCAATTAATGAAAGGCAAGCGCGGTCACGTGCGTGCATTGATCGTTGCCCCGACCAGGGAACTGGCAGAACAAATCAATGAAGCGATCATTCAGCTCGGCAAAGAGAGCGGACTACGCAGCGTCACCGTATATGGCGGTGTCGGCATGAATCCGCAGGTAACCAAACTCAAGCGAGGCGTTGAAATCGTCGTCGCCTGCCCGGGACGCCTGCTCGACCATATCAAGCAAGGAACCATTGACTTGAGCAAAGTGGACGTACTGGTTCTTGATGAAGCAGACCGCATGTTCGACATGGGTTTTCTGCCGGACATCCGTCGTATCATCAAATGTCTGCCTGCACAACGCCAGACCCTGCTCTTCTCGGCAACCATGCCTAAAGAGATTCGGCACCTGGCACAAGAGGTCCTCAATAACCCCGAGACAATCCAGGTCGACACGATTGCCCCCCCGGTGACTGTAAGTCACGCTCTTTATCCCGTACCTCAGCATCTTAAGACTGACCTGTTATTACAACTTTTGGAACACACGAGCACAGATTCAGTGCTGGTCTTTACCAGAACCAAACACAGGGCCAAAAGGCTTGGCGAGAAGTTGGCAAAGAGCGGCTACCGTGCAGCCTCCCTGCAGGGCAACCTCTCTCAATCCAGGCGTCAGGCGGCCCTTGACGGTTTTCGCGACGGAAGTTTCCAGATCCTGGTCGCTACAGATATTGCCGCACGTGGTATAGACGTTTCGCAGGTATCTCACGTCATTAATTTCGACATTCCAGATACGGCAGAAGCCTATATTCATCGCATCGGCCGTACCGGCAGGGCAGCCAGAAGCGGTGACGCTTTCACCATGGTCTGCCATGAAGACGGTTTGATGGTGAGAACGATTGAACGAGCT
>JAOUDB010000512.1 GCA_029859485.1 Desulfuromonadales bacterium
TTGCCATTGTCACCTTCGGCTGGACTTTTTTTGCGCTTTTCGGTGCCTTGCCTTTTGTCTTTTCCGGAGCCATCCCTTCCTATCTCAACGCTTTTTTCGAGACTATGAGCGGCTTCACAACCACCGGCTCGACCATTCTCACTGACATTGAAGCCATGCCGCCCAGCCTGCTGCTGTGGCGTTCTCTGACTCAATGGCTCGGAGGCATGGGAATCATCGTGCTTTCACTGGCCATTCTACCAATGCTCGGCGTCGGGGGCATGCAGCTCTTCAAAGCTGAAGTTCCAGGACCGACCACAGACCGTCTGAAACCACGCATCCAGGATACGGCCAAACTGCTCTGGGGTGTTTACGTCCTTTTGACCTGCATCGAAACCCTGCTGCTGATGGCCGGAGGCATGAGTTTCTTCGACGGCCTCAATCACGCTTTCACCACCATGGCAACCGGCGGTTTCTCCACGCGCAACGCTTCCGTTGCCGCATACAATAGTGTCTACATCGATTGGATCATCACTATTTTCATGTTCCTGGCCGGGGTCAACTTCTCCCTGCACTACCTTGCCTTACGTGGCAAGATTGGCGATTTTATTCGCAATGAAGAGTTCCTCTTCTATAGCTCCCTGGTCATTGTCGGCACGGCCCTGATCACCATGCTCAACATGGGCGGCACCTACCCGGGCTTTCTTGACAACCTGCGCTACAGTGCCTTCCAAGTCGTCTCGATCATCACCACCACCGGTTTCGGTACTGCCGACTATGAGCTCTGGCCGGTGCTCTGTCAGTACCTGTTGGTTTTCTTCATGTTTATCGGTGGCTGCGCAGGTTCCACCGGCGGGGGCATGAAAGTCGCGCGTATCCTGCTGCTCTTCAAACACGCCCAGGTGCAGGTTTACCGCCTGATTCATCCCCGCGCCGTACGCCTGGTCAAGCTCGGCGACCGCCCGGTTGACAAAGACGTCATGCAATCGATTCTCGGCTTCTTCGCCCTCTACCTCGGTGTTTTCGTCGCCGCCTCGTTCATCATGGCAGCAACCGGCATGGATCTCAATTCGGCGGGGGGCTCGGTCATCGCAACCTTGAGCAATATCGGCCCCGGCCTTGGCAGTGTTGGCCCTGTTGACAACTTTGCCCATGTCCCGGCCATCGGCAAGCTGGTCCTTGCCTTCTGCATGCTCCTGGGAAGACTGGAGCTGTTTACCGTTCTGGTTCTGGTCTTCCCGAGTTTCTGGCGTAAATGATCGGCCAATGGCTTCTGCAAAGAGAACAGTCCTCTTCAGCAAACTTCGTTACCGGCTCCTACTCTATCTGGTAGCTGCCCTGGTTTTTGCCATGCCTCTTCGTAACGCTCTTGAACAACACTTTATTTATTTCCCCGAACCTTTACATTTGGCGACTCCGGCGAGAGTTAGTCTTAGCTACGAAGATATAACCTTCTCGGCCACAGATGCTACACAGCTCCAAGGTTGGCTGGTTCCCGGACAGGCTGGGGCACCCGCTGTGCTCTTCTGCATGGGCAATGCAGGCAACATCTCGCATCGCCTTGAAACCTTACAGTTACTGCATCAACTCGGCGTTACTGTGTTCATCTTTAATTACCGGGGATATGGCACAAGTGAGGGACGAGCCAGCGAAGCAGCAACTTACAGTGATCTAGCCGGCGCCATGAACTTTCTTAACGAGCGCGGCTGGCCTGCTGAGCGCATCATCCTCTTTGGCCGCTCACTCGGCGCTGCAGTCAGCCTTGAAGGCAGCCTGCACAGAACTCCAGCCGGACTGATCATGGAGGCCCCCTTTACCTCGATCGAGGCGATGGGTCGCCATCACTACCCGTTGCTCAACAGCTTGCTCGGCTGGCTGATCGGCGCAAAGTACAACAATTTGGCAAAGATTGCAGATCTTGAAGCGCCACTACTGATCATCCACGGCAAGAACGACCGTATTTGCCCACCCAACATGGCCGAAGAACTTTACGCAAGGGCGCCGCAAGAGAAACAGATTCTCTGGATTCCTGAAGCCGGCCACAACGATGGCTTTGTTGTTGGTGGAGAGCGTTACCGGGACACCCTGAAGCAGGTTATTTACAGTTGGACAGGTTTTACAACGGAGTCTGATCGATAAGCAGCCAAGTGCTTGTACAAGTTGCTTGTACAAATCGGTAGGAGGCGGGGTTGCCCCCGCCGTCCTCCCACACCACCGTACGAACGGTTCCGTATACGGCGGCTCCTGATTTTCGTCTGCATTATCAACCAACAATGCCTGACGTCCTATAAGCACCCAGCTTTACCTCACGACTTCCGGTCGCCACTTCCAGCTTTTAGGCCCTCTTGCGAGGCACCTGCTCAAAACGTTCAGAAAAGTGGTTAGCTCTGCATTTCAGGTTCAGCCCTTCGCTGTGGTGGTTAGGACAGCTACTATGGCGTCTGCTGACTTCTGTCGGCCCATCGATGTACCTTAAGATGCCTCTAGCTCAAGGCAGACCGACAGTTCTCCCAGGGTAATTCAAACGACCTTCCTCCCATATACCCGCCGCATTTACAGCACCACCCTCCCGGATGACTATTGGGCTTTGAAGATATTGGCCTTCTCGCCCGGATAGAACTGCCTCATATGCGATTTCTGTTCGTCG
>JAOUDB010000513.1 GCA_029859485.1 Desulfuromonadales bacterium
GTAAGTCGGCAGTGACGATGTAAGCCAAATCAGTCATGCTATCGAGGATTGAGAGTAATGCTGCTCTTTCCTCCTGCAGTGCGGAAGTACGACGTTCAACCGCTGCTTCGAGTTGCTCACTATGAATACGAAGTTGGCCCTCCATTTCTTTTTGCGAAGTAATATCAATAAAGGTTTCGATGCCGCCAATCACCTCACCGTCCAGGTGCAAAAGATCAATGTTTTTGCTGATGACAATCTTGCTCCCTTCCCTGGTGCGGATACGACATTCCGCGCCAATAATCGGTTTATCCGGGGTGTCAGCGTCATAAAGGCCGCAGCCACGTCCACATTCAATCCCATCAAGGATAGAACAGTGCTGACCGACGATCTCTGCTGAAGGGTATCCGGTGATCCTTTCTGCTTCCTTGTTCCAATAGACAACATTGCGTTTGTCATCGACAATAAAGAACCCACTAGGGATAGTTCCCATGATCTGTTTTTTAGACAGAGCTGCTAAGAGTTGATCTTTACTGAAACCCATGGAAAGCCTCTTGTTGGAAACCGGCCTGATCTTAGCTTCTAAAGGTTGATGTTAATAAAAAACAATTAACATTTACCAATATAATTTAGTCCTGAATTTATGTACAGTCATTTCCAACGTATTTTTGTGTCATTTGCTTGGTATGTTTACGCTAAAGATATGTTCGTTTGAGCGGGTGATTCTAAAGTCAACATTCAATGAGAATGGAAGGACAATCGGATGTCCCCTAAGCAAGGCCGTTTTGCTTAACCTGGTGCAAGACGAGCCCTCCAGGTGCCGCGGAAACGAACCGGTACAAAATGGTGGAGCGGAGACAAAAACTATGAGCAACCTCGGGAAGGGCGCTCCTTGTAAATACTGGTCGGGATAACTGGATTCAAACTTGCGCCCCTTTTCTCCCGAAATCTTTGTCGCGCGACTGTCACCTGACATCCCTGGAGAATGTCATGAAAGTGTTGACAACGGGTATGTCTCCGCTATGCTCAAAGTTGATGTTTTCTAATGTGTTTTGGCCGAAGGATAACCCATGAAATATTTAAATCTTACTCTCCTGGCGGCTTTTGTCTGCGTCTTTATAATAGATGTTGAATTTTTACACGCTTCGAGTGTCATTGCACCGGCAGATGTTGCGAGCGTCGCCGCAGTGGTTGTCGACACAGTCACGGATAAACCCCGATTATTCGAACCCGGGGCCTTTGAGGACCCCAAGGTTTGCTCGACATGCCACCGCGACATATACAATGAATGGTCGAAGTCTATGCATGCTAATGCATGGACGGATAAATGGTATCAACCCGACTATCTTCTGGCACATCAACAAACTGACGGCGCTACCGATCTGCTCTGCGGAGCCTGTCATGCGCCCATTGCAGCGCGTACCGGGTTGCTGCCTCCCGCCGACGGCAGCAAGTTTGATGCGGCGTCACGCCGCGGCATCTCCTGTGACTTTTGTCACACGGTATCCGGGGTGGGGCAGATGTTCAACATGGGCCATATTTCGGATCCGGGAGAGGTGAAGCGCGGTCCCCGCGGGGATGGCAGGTCACTCTATCATGAGGTTAAATATACAGGGGTTCACACCAAGGCTGAATTTTGCGGCTCATGCCACATGGTTATCCATCCCGCCACTGGCGTGCACATCATTGATACCTGGGACGACTGGAAAAACAACGATTATGGCAAGAAAGGGATTCGTTGCCAGGACTGTCACATGACGCCCACCCCTGGCGTCAGTAAAAAGCCAGGTCGTGCCGCATTGATGGGCAAGGAACGTGATAATCTGGCTTTTCACGGTTTTGTCGGTGGCAGCTCCTATGTTCAGGACGAGATAGGCAATCCGAAGCAGGCGGAGTTATCCCGCGAATTCCTGCGTGCCGCTGCCGAAGTTAAACTTGCAGAGAAGGTCACGGATGACGGTACTCTCGAGTTGATTGTTGACGTGCACAACGTTGGTGCAGGGCACAAGATCCCTACCGGCACCACATATATCCGCATAATGTGGTTGCAGGTCGAAGTGAAAGACAGCACTGGCCAGTTGGTCTATAGCTCAGGGCACATTGATGACAAAAATCATGTAGATTCAAACGCAGTCTTCTTCCGACTGCTGTTTCGTGATGCCGGTGGTAATTTGACGGGTAAGAGCTGGCAGGCTCACGGCATTGGTTATGATCGACGCATCCCTGCTAAGGGCATGGATAGAGAAGTTTATCGTATTCCATTGCCCGGCAAAGGCGATTACCAGGTCACCTCTCGCCTTATGTACCGATCAATGACACAAAATTCTCTGGATGTGATTACCGAGCGCACCGGAGAAGTTTTACCGCCAGTTGTTAGTGTGGAAATGGCGGCTGCACGAACCAACGTCAAGTTCTAGTTGAACTTTTTCGAACAGGAATCAATGGGGACGGGGCTCATCGAAGAGTTCAGCCCTCTTTGTTTGTGGAAAGAGCTAAAAGAAAGTGCGCCCCCGGGAAAATCGCTCTCTTGTAACGAATGGTCGGAGTAACTGGATTCGAGCCAACGCCCCCCTGCTCCCGAAGTCTTTGAAACAACGTGAATCGGTACGTCACAATGAGTTTGTCTGCCAGGTATTCCTTGCAGCA
>JAOUDB010000514.1 GCA_029859485.1 Desulfuromonadales bacterium
CTTTAAATATTACTCAGAATAGAGACGGGATAAGCTAACTCAAAAAACCGAATTTCTTCATCCGGTAACGAAAAGCATCAATACCAAGATTCAGTTTTTTCGCCGCCTTCGACTGATTCCCCTCAGCGATTTCAAGCGACTGGCGGATCAGCTCCCGCTCGACATCCTCAATGTCTATCCCTTCCGGGGGGATACGCAGACTCATCGGCCCGGAGGCATCGCCACCGGCTTTCGAGATCAATTCCTGGGGGAGATGTTCCAGCATCAGCGTCTCTTCGTTTTCGAGAATAATTGCACGCTCAATAATGTTTCTCAGCTCACGCACGTTACCAGGCCACTCATACTCTTCAAGGAATTTGCGGGCCATCTTGGAGACACCGGCGACGGTTTTGCCGAACTCCCGGTTGTAGTGGCGAATAAAGAAATCAACCAGGGTCATAATATCGTCTCGTCGTTCGCGCAACGGCGGCAGGTAGATGGGAATGACCTGCAAACGATAGTAGAGGTCGTTGCGAAAGGATTTATCCTCGATCTTCTTGAGCAGCTCCTGATTGGTCGCGGACACGATACGGACATCAACCGGAATCTCTTTGTTGCCTCCGACCCGGCGAACGGTCCGTTCTTCAAGGACACGCAACAGCTTGGCCTGCATGCCCACTTCCATATCACCGATCTCATCGAGAAAGAGGGTGCCGCCGTCAGTCATCTCAAAGAGACCTTGCTTCTGGCTCTTGGCGTCGGTGAAAGCCCCTTTTTCATGACCCATCAATTCGCTCTCAAGCAAAGTCTCTGGAACCGCGGCACAGTTGATCGCCATAAAAGGTTTGTCTTTACGCGCGCTCTCCATATGAATAGCGCGGGCGATCAACTCCTTGCCGGTGCCGCTTTCACCCTGAATCAACACGGTGCTGGCGTCGCTTTTGGCGACCTTGCGAACCATGTCGAGGACCTGCTTCATGTGACGACTTTCACCGATGATGTTATCGATGCCGAACTTGCTTTCCTGGGCGGAACGGAGGTGAGCAACTTCCTTACGCAGCTGACGGGTCTCAAGAGCCTTCTTGACAATGATGGACAGCTCATCGAGGTTGAACGGCTTGTTGATGTAGTCATGCGCGCCAAGCCGCATCGCCTTGACGGCCGTTTCAAGCACGCCAAGAGCCGTGACCATAACAACAATAATTTCGTCATCAAGCTCCTTGACCTTCTCCAGCACCTGCAACCCATCCATACCAGGGAGTTGGATATCAAGCAGCATCAACGCGGGAGCATCTTCCTGGACCTGCCTGATCGCTTCCTCGCCGCTGGCAGCGGTAATGACGTCGTAACCCTGTTTTTTCAGGGACTGCTCCAAGGACCAGCGGATCAAGTGCTCATCATCAACAACTAATATTCTCGTATTACGCACAATTATTCCTCGTTCATCTCCAGGACAGCTTCTTTGCTGACCGGTAAGTCAATAACAACCCTGGTCCCTTCGCCGACTCGGCTACGGAGCTCGATCGTTCCACCCTGCTGCTCAACAAGCTGCCTACAGATCGCCAGACCGAGCCCTGTGCCCTGGGTTTTGGTTGTGAAAAATGGGGTAAAAATCCTCTCCAGATCTTCTGGCTTGATGCCGGGACCTGAGTCACCGATCAAGACCCGTACGGACTGCTTGCCCTGCTCACAGACCAGGTCGGTCTGCAGCAAAAGAGTGCCATCTCCTTTCATCGCCTGGATCGCATTTATGATGATATTAAAAAATACCTGCTGAAGCTGCTTGCCGTCAACCCAAACCGGCGGCAAATTACGGGTAAATTCCTTGGTTTGGTGCACATTTTTGGCTTCCGGGTGCTGGCTGACGAAAAACATCGTCTTTTTGAGTAAATCGTTGGTGTCAACATAATCCAGAGTCGGCTTGCCGGGGCGGCCAAAAAAGAGCAAATCTGTTGCCGCCTTATCGAGCCGGGAAATCTGCTCAAGAACTTTGTCAATGACCTCGCGCCGCGGGTCCTCTGCTGAGAAATCGTCAGCAAGAACGGTAATGGCGCCCTTGATGCCAGCCAGAGGGTTCTTTATCTCGTGCGCAATACCCGCCGACATCTCACCGACCGAGGCCAGACGATCGGCCCGCTCCATCTGCCGGTAATGGTAGTCCTGCAATTCATCGTTGGCCAGGCTCAGGCGATCGACCATGGAATTAAAGTTGACCATCAGAGCACTGACTTCGTCATTACTCTGTGGCTCCAGTCTGACCGTCAGATCCCCCTCTTCAACCTGGGCCATTTTGGCCGACATCGTCTTCAAGGGTTGCCGCACAAAGCGATTAAAAATCAGTGAGATGCCCCAGGTCAGCAAAAGCACAATCGTCAGCATGGTGAAGCCAAAGAGTTGTGACGTCTGCAGCAACTGGGCTTCCATCTCGTCGAGCGACAGGTCTAGATTCAAGACACCGATCACCCGACGCCCGGAGCCGTGACAAGGAACGCAGCCCTGCTCGGTATAAATCGGCTTGACGACCCCCAGAACCTCCTGGCCACTCGAGCCGCGGAACGTATCGTGACGCTGCCCCTGCAGGAAGGTCGCGAGGTCATGCGGGTTGACCCTCCGGCCAATTTCATTGGGTTCCGAGGATTTAAGGA
>JAOUDB010000079.1 GCA_029859485.1 Desulfuromonadales bacterium
GACAGAAAATGTCTCAATTAACTTACAGTCCCCTCATTAAAACATCCCCTTTAAACCATACAAGCTGTTGAAATTTCACAACAATTATTGAAAAAATGAAGATTTTAACAACAGTATGCGAAACATGGCTCATCTCTTGACCCACAGGGGAGAACAGGTATGATTCTTCATAGCTTTGCCGTTTTCCAAAAACTCACAATCTCTTTTTGCAAAGGATCATCCAATGTTAATTCATTCTTTCAACCCACCTGTTCGGACTCTAATGGGCCCGGGCCCTTCCGATGTTCCTCCGCGGGTTCTTGAGGCCCTTTCCCGGCCGACGATCGGTCATCTTGATCCGGCCTTTGTCACCATGATGGATGAAGTTAAGGAGCTTCTTCAGTACGCCTTTCAAACAGACAACGCCCTGACCATGCCTGTCTCGGCGCCCGGGTCGGCGGGCATGGAGACCTGTTTTGCCAACCTGGTCGAGCCAGGCGACAAGGTCGTTGTCTGTCAGAACGGGGTCTTTGGCGGTCGCATGAAGGAGAATGTCGAGCGCTGTGGTGGCGTAGCAGTGATGGTAGAAGACCCCTGGGGAGAAGCGATCAATGCGGACAAACTGGAAGAGACTTTAAAAGTCCATAAAGATGCCAGGATCGTTGCCATGGTCCACGCCGAGACGTCAACCGGCGCACAGTCCGATGTAGAAAAACTGGTCAAACTGGCCCACGCCCACGATTGCCTGACCATCGTGGACGCCGTCACCTCTCTCGGCGGTACGCCTGTTAAGGTAGACGAATGGAAGATCGATGCGATCTATTCCGGGTCACAGAAATGCCTCTCCTGTACCCCCGGCCTGTCTCCGGTCAGCTTTAATGAGCGCGCTCTTGAAAAAGTCCGCAATCGCAAGAGTAAGGTGCAGAGCTGGTTTCTCGATCTGAACCTGGTGATGGGCTATTGGGGAGAAGGTGCCAAACGAGCCTATCACCACACAGCGCCGATCAACGCTCTTTACTCTTTACACGAAGCACTATTGATTTTAAGAGAGGAAGGACTCGACGGGGCCTGGAATCGCCATTACAAGAACCACCTCGCACTCAGAGCAGGGCTGGAGGCAATGGGGCTGTTATTCGTCGTCAACAAAGCGGACCGCTTGCCGCAATTGAATGCGGTCAGCATCCCCGACGGGGTTGACGACGCCAAGGTACGCAGCAGACTGCTCAAGGAGTACAACCTGGAGATAGGAGCTGGCCTGGGTGCACTGGCCGGTAAGGTGTGGCGAATCGGCCTGATGGGTCATTCCAGCCGTGCCGAAAATATCCTGCTCTGCATCGGCGCACTGGAATCAGTGCTCGAGGACATGGGCGCCAACATCAAGCGTGGGGTGGCTTTGCCTGCGATGCAAAAGGCGCTGGGGAAAAGATAACTATATTTTTGGCTGACTTCGCTGTTTTTTGTGTTTTTTAGCAGCGATGTATAACTTTTTGAGTTCTTCTATCTCTTGAACTTAATATTAGTAATTTTCATGCCCGCTTTTTTGCAGGTAATACTCGTAATTCCCTTCGTAAGGAATCATCTCGCCGTGATCAATTTCAAAGACCCGGTTCACCAGTGAACGCAGGAAATGGCGATCGTGGCTGACCAGGATGACCGTGCCGGCAAAATTCTTCAATGCTTCAAGCAGAACCTCGCGTGACTGGATATCCAGGTGGTTGGTCGGCTCATCGAGGACCAGGAAGTTGATCGGCTTGGCCAGCAACATTGCCAGGACCAGTCGGCTTTTCTCGCCACCTGAGAGGCGGTCAATACGCTTATCGACATCATCACCCTGGAAGAGGAAGGCCGCACAGAGATTGCGGATCACACCGATGGAAGCCATCGGCATCGCATCTTGCACGGTCTCGAACACACTTTTTTTCGGATCGAGCAGTTCCATCGAGTGCTGGCTGAAATAACCGAGGTTGACGTTAGCACCTATTGTCATCGTGCCGGAGGTTGGTTCAGTTTGACCCGCCAGGCATTTGAGAAAAGTCGACTTGCCAGCACCATTGACCCCAACCACGGCAACCTTCTCACCACGTCGTATCAAGCCGGACACGCCACCAAAAACCGATTTATCTGCACCGTCGTCCACTGGCCAGATTTTCGCCAACTGCCCGACCTTGGCCACATCATCACCGGAACGCGGAGGCTCGGGGAATTCGAACTTAATAACTTTCTGTTCGGCCGGGATTTCAATCCTCTCAATCTTTTCGAGCTTCTTGACCCGCGACTGTACCTGGGCGGCGTGTGATGCCCGGGCCGCAAAGCGTGCGATGAAATCTTCCTCTTTGGCAAGCATCTCCTGCTGACGGCGGTGGCTGGCCAACAGCTGCTCACGGCGCACCTCACGCTCTCGCAGGTAAAAGTCATAATTGCCGCCGTAGGTGGTGATAGTGCCGTTACCGACCTCGACGATGCGAGTCACCAGGCGATTCATGAACTCGCGATCGTGGCTGGTCATGACCACGGCACCGGTGAACTCGGTCGTCAACCAGCTCTCCAGCCAGACGATCGATTCGACATCGAGATGGTTGGTCGGCTCATCCAGAAGCAGTACGTCGGGATTGATGGTCAGAATCTTCGCCAGGGCAATGCGCATCTTCCAACCGCCACTGAAACTCTCCACCGGCCGCTGATAATCTTCCGGACCGATACCGAGCCCCGTTAAGACCGCTTGTGCACGATTCTCCAGATCATAGCCGCCGCGATGTTCAAATTCTTCCTGGGCGTCTCCGTACTTTTCCAGCAGCGCCGCGAGCGCGTCATCCTCCATCGGCTCACACATGGCCGCTTCCATCGCCTTAATCTCGTCACCAAGTTGCATGGTCCGTGCAGACGCCGCCATCACCTCTGCCAGCGCCGAACGTCCTGACATCTCACCAACCTCCTGGGAGAAGTAACCGATGACTGTCTTCTTGTTACAGCTGATCTCGCCTCCATCGAGGTTTTCCTCACCGGTGATCAGGCGAAAGATCGTCGACTTGCCCGCTCCGTTCGGCCCCACCAGTCCGCTTCGGCTGCCTGCGGTAATTTGAAAACTGGCATCTTTAAAGAGGATATGGGTGCCGTGCTGGCGGGTAATATTGGTCAGATGAATCATGTCTTCCTCACAAAGCCGGGGAGCGACCATTTGGCTGCTCCCCGGAAAATCATTCTTAATAGAGTGTGCCGACAATTTCTACAACACACCATAATCTTTGTCACGCTCAAAGTGCTCTGCTTTAACAGATGATGGCCACCGACTGACTGGTGGCAGGGGGTGGGGCTCGGGATTCGGGGGCAGAAAAAGATCTGCCGCTTTATGTCTTTCCGCTCATGAAGCTCCAGCCCCCTGCTTAAGCGTTTCCATTTAATCGATTTTTTGTAGAACTACCTTCTCCATCACTTTCATCTTCAAAATATTACGATATCCTGAAAGGCAGTAATTCACGACATATCAGTCAAAAAAATCTCGACTTTGACGACACACATCAGAAAAAAGTTTCTTATTCAAAAAAAATCTATTGACCTGAAAGGTAAAAATCTATTAACTGACCAAAATGGTCATATATTAACCCTAACCGATAATCTTTCGGTGAAACCTTTTTCACCGCGCTGGAGGGAAAAAAGATGAGCACGACAGTAACGACGCGAGAAGGCGTGAATCTGCAAATCCGGGACGATCTCGCCAAGCAGTATTCAGCCGTTTACACACCGGAAGCACTCGCCGCTCTTTCCTTTATGTCTCAGCATAACGCAGAGCGTAACCGCCTGATGTCTGAGCGCACCCAACGCCGCGCAGCACGCATCAAGGCCAAAGAGCCGATCACCTTCCTTAATGCAGAATCTGAAATCAAGGGTACCGGCATCAAGGTACAGGATGCCCGCGACGGCAAGTTTGTCGGCGCCGTCATCCCGCACGATCTGCAACGCCAGTGGCTACAGGGCACTGGCCCGGCAGCCAAGCCCAATTCTCCAATTAAAGCAAACCTGCGCAATGTCGCCTACGCTCTGCTCTCTGGAGCAGACGGCTGGATGTTCGACGGCGAAGACGCCCTCGGTCAGATCACCACCATGTCCTTAGACAACCAGGTCAGCCTCAAGCTCGCCATTGCCCGTGACCCGCTCTTTCTTGAAGTTGCCCAAGAGGTCTCCAAGGAGATGAATGCCTGGGCACAGGACTTCTTCGGCCGCGACATTATCAGCGACTGGCATGCCCAGCTTGACTTCACCACCAAGATTTTCCGCGCCCGCGGCCTGCACCTTGATGATCGCCACATTCGGGTCAACGGCGAATCGCTCTCTGCTTCGATTGTCGACATGACTCTCTATGTCGTCAATAACCATAAAGCGCTTCTCGATGCCGGCTCCTCCATTGTCCTCTACCTGCCAAAGATCCAGACCGCGGAAGAGGCCGGCTTCTGGAACAGGCTGCTGAGCGCTATTGAAGCACACTTGGGCCTTGAGGAAGGAACCATCAAGGTCTATGTGCTGGTAGAACAACTTGAGCAAACCTTCCAACTGATGGAGATCCGTGCTGCTCTTGGCCGTCATTTTGTCGGCTTCAACACCGGCCGCTGGGACTACATCAACAGCGTCTCCGATGCCAACTGCTGGGATCCGGAGTTCATCAATCCCAACATTGAATCGATCGTCATGACCTACGGCTACATGCGCAATTACGAAGATCGCGTGCGCCGCGCTGTCAACACGCCGGACGCCAATGGCAACTACACCCTCTGGCAGGGCGGTATGGAGCCTAACATCCCGGTGGGATCAAAAGAAGGTGTCGCCAACAGCATGAAAAAAGCGCGCGCCGGTGCCGTTCGCGAACAGCAGGAAGGGGCCAGCGGCAAGTGGATCGCCCACTGGAAGATGGCCCACATCATCCGCCCGGTCTGGGAAGAGGTCGGCGAAGCCAATCAGAGTGGTCGAGAATTCCCACGTTTGACTTACACCGCCGAGGACGCCGCAGGGCTGACACTTCTCGAACCCGCGCCACGCACAGTGCGCGGTGCCCGTAACCTGCTGAGCGTGGCCCTGCAGTACGGCAACGCCTTCGGCCAGGGGCTGCAGGCGGCGGCATTGAAACCGGCCGACTTCTTCGGCAACGATGATATCCTCTACCTGATGGAGGACATGGCCACCGGCGAGATTCGGCTGAGTATCCTCTGGGAGTGGACCCATAAGGGTGCCGCCCTGACCGAAGACGATGCAGAGACCGGCTTGAAAGCTGGCGATGTTTTCACCTTGGAGATCTTCGAACGTTTACTGGAAGAGGAATACGCCAAGCTGCTAGCAGCGGACAATCGTGATGTCTACGACAATTCCAAGACGACCACACTGCCGATTGCACGAGCGATCGTTGAGGCTTACGTCAACGACGCGGTCAAGGCGCCCTGGTACATCGACCTGCTCAATATCAACCTCAACAACCATGATTTGGCCACTGCCAAAGAGCGCATCAATAAATATCTACAAGCCTTCAAAAACGAAGGCGTGCGTATCACCGAAAATCTGGACACTTTACCCGCCGGGAGGGCAGCATGAGGACATTCACCGAAGAGGTTAAAATTACCCGTGACTGGTTCGCCAGCCCACGTTTTGAAGGCATTTTAAGACTTTACACCGCCGATCAGGTTGTCGAGCAGCGTGGCACCATTCCGGTTGACTACACCATCGCCAGAGATGCCGCAGAGGCATTTCACAGCCGTTTGCGTGAGCTGTTCTCTGAAGGCAAGTCGATCACGACTTTTGGCCCCTACTCTCCAAGCCAGGCCGTCGCCATCAAGCGCGTTGGTATCGAGGGGATCTATCTGGGTGGATGGGCCACATCATCCAAAGGTTCAGGCAACGAAGACCCCGGTCCCGACCTGGCCAGCTATCCTTTAAGCCAGGTCCCGGACGAAGCCGCACCTCTGGTGAGGGCGTTATTGGCCGCTGACCGCAACCAGTACTTCCTGCGTCTGCGCATGAATGAAGAAGAACGTTCTCAAATTCCAGAAATCGACTACCGGCCATTCATCATCGCCGATGCTGACACAGGCCATGGTGGCGATGCCCACGTGCGGAACCTGATCCGTCGTTTTGTTGAAGTGGGTGTGGCCGGCTATCATATTGAAGACCAGAAACCTGGTGTCAAGAAATGCGGACATCAGGCTGGCAAGGTCCTGGTACCGGTGGATGAGCAGGTCAAGCGTCTTAACGCTGCTCGTCTGCAACTCGACATCATGAAGGTGCCGGGCATCATCGTGGCTCGTACCGATGCAGAAGCCGCCACCTTCCTCGACGGCCGCGGCGACGAACGTGACCACCACTTTATTCTCGGGGCCACCAACACCAATATCCCCAACTACAAAACCTCCTTCTTGGCAATCATGCGCCAGTTCAACAGTAAAGGGATCGCCGAGATCAACGGCCACCTGATGTACCGCATCTCGGAAGCCGCCTATGCCGCGGCCGACAAGTGGCTCGACAAAACCGGCTTGTCCGCTGAAATCGACGAGGCAATCAAGAATCTGCCCAGCCACAATACTGCCGACATTAACGCAGCACTTGACCACGCCGCCACGCGTCTTCTGGAGTTCTGGCAGATGGAAGCCAGCCTGAAAACCTACGGTGAAGCCGTTGCCGATGTCATGGCATTTCACCTCGACGAGGGCTCGGAATTACCGATGAGCGTAGAGGAGTGGCATGCTTACGTAGAGAATTCTTCCTTCGTCGAAGCGCGGGAGAAAGCCCGCTCTATGGGTTTCAATATCATCTGGAACTGCGATATTGCACGCACTCCCGAGGGCTATTATCAAGTCAGGGGCGGCATCCCTTATGCCATCGCCAAATCCCTTGCTGTGTCACCCTTTGCAGACATCATCTGGATGGAGACCAAAACGGCAGACCTGCACGACGCCAAGATTTTCGCAGACGCCATTCATGCGGTCTATCCCGACAAAATGCTCGCTTACAACCTGTCCCCGTCTTTTAATTGGGACACGACCGGCATGAGCGAAGAGGAAATGCGCCAGTTCCCGGCTGAGCTGGGCAAGCTGGGCTTTGTCTTTAACTTCATCACATACGGCGGCCATCAAGTGGACGGACTGGCCGGCGAAGAATTCGCCACCGCCCTCAAGGAAGACGGCATGCTCGCCCTGGCCCGCCTGCAGCGCAAGCTGAGACTGATCGATTCGCCTTTCAAGACCCCGCAGAGCTACGTCGGCGGCCCGCGTTCCGATGCTGGCCTGATGGCTGCTTCCGGCGGTACCGCCACCACCAAGGCGATGGGGAAAGGGTCCACCCAATTCCAGCACCTGGTAGAGACCGAAGTTCCACCAAAGCGCCTCGCCGACTGGCTCAAGCTCTGGACCGACCACTACAACCTGGATGTGAAGTTGAGGGTTGTCCTCAAGCCCCATGTCTCGGGTTCGGAACTTTTGGAACTCACTCTCATCGATGAGAAAAACACCAAGATGGCCAACATCATCTTTGCCACCTTGCAGGATCGTCGTGACCGCAACATGCTGTCGATCCGCGACCAGAACACCTTCAGCGAGGACTTCCGCCAGAAACGCCTGATGACCTTGATCTCGCTTTTCCTGATTCACCGTTACAAGGTCGACACGGTTCACTACGTCACACCGACCGAAGACAATCAGCGGCAGGCAAAGGGGATGCTCGGACTAGGTCTTTACGAGGACATCCAGACCGAAGTTGGTCAGATCATCGTGGCACGAGTCAATGCCGAGCGAGTTAAGACACTGGTAACACCCGACAGTGAGGAGTTACGGAAGTTGATCGCAAAGAGCTAAGCCTCTTTCATTTCAAACATGAAGAAAACGTCGCCGGACAGATTATCGTCCGGCGGCGTTTTTGCATCTTTACTTTGAGAATCCTAGAATAAGTTCTGTTTGTTCTCAAACAGAATGAAAACGGCTCCGAATATTAAAGGAGCCGTCAATAAAATAAACCATTTTCAGACAGTGACTCAGTCAGCAAGCCTACGTTCATCTCCAGCGTAAGCTTTGGTCTGTGTCCTGCGTACAGGGTCAACGCCGAGCACAACAGGCCCGCTGGTTCTGTAAAAGCTGACAATCTCTTCTGTTTCTATTAAACGGTCCAGCATTTGCGGTTTGACGTAATCGTAGTTACCCTTATTTCTTAATATTCTTACCAGCATTGGTCTTCTCCCTTAATTTAGGGTCAGCAACCAGTGCACCAAAAGTCTACCAAGACATCGGGCACTTTCCCACACATCCTAACGAAGATTGCTTTCATCAGCAATAGAACCAAATGTGCAAGGAACTATATCTAAAGATAGACAAGAGAAGGCCACCCAAGTGGGGTGGCCTTCTCTTGTTGTTCTTTTTAACGTGGGAGAAATCTCCTTAAACCGTGATCTCCATCGCCCAGACACCGCAGGGGCAGATGCCCGAGCAGACACTGCAGCCGATGCAGACGTCATCGTCGGAGACGTACTCGAAGGTCCCATCCTCTTTCTCGACACGGCTGATCGCGCCTTCCGGGCAAGCTTCGAGACACATGGTGCAATCGCGGCAAGTACCGCAGGAGAGGCAACGCAACGTCTCGTCCTTGGCGTCTGTGACGCAGAATTTACCACGGTTGCGCGGCTTGAACAGTTCCTTGGAGAGGCAGCTCTGATTGATCATTTCAGGTTTGACAATGGGCTCGATCTCTTTGCCAGCCAGGTAATCGTTAATCAGGAGAGCCGCTTCCTGACCTCCGCCGATAGCATGAGTGAGCAGACCAGGCTGAACCGTATCGCCGATGGAGAAAACGCCTTTGGCTTTAACCACCTGGTTGCAGGCATCAACATCCATCATGCCGCGATCGGTCAGCCACTCGCGTGGCACGTAAGAAAGGTCAGGACGCTCACCGATTGCGATGATCACCTCGTCAGCCTCAATCATTTCGCCATCTTTGGTCA
>JAOUDB010000515.1 GCA_029859485.1 Desulfuromonadales bacterium
AAGGGGAGCCCTCCATAGAGTGGGCGCAAATCTATCGTCGTGGATAGCTCTCTGAGCTGTTCGTGACAGCGTCTGATTTCGCCGGTTCCGGGGAGGAAAGCAAGGATATCACCGGTCGTCTCTTGCAACGCATGACGAACGCCAAGGCAGGTGCCTTCGGCAATCCTGTGACTTTCCATATCACTGAGATGATCGACTGCAACCGGAAAGGACCTGCCTTTGGCTGTGATGATCGGGCAATCGCCCAGCATTTGTGACAGGGGCTCAGCATCGAGCGTTGCAGACATGACCAGTATGCGTAAATCTTCCCGCAAGCATTGCTGTGCTTCGCGGCAGAAGGCCAGGGCCGTGTCCGCTTGCATGCTACGTTCATGGAACTCATCAAAGATCACCAGTCCGACACCCTTTAACTCTGGATCGCTCTGCAGACGTCGAATCAAGAGTCCTTCGGTGATCACTTCCAGGCGGGTCTGAGCGCTGACTTTGCGTTCGTAACGAATCGCGTAGCCGACCTTGTCACCGACCGGTTCATTGCGTAGGGACGCCATGTAACGAGCCGCATTGGTTGCGGCCAACCGGCGTGGTTCAAGCATTAAGATTGCTTGACCCTTCAGCCAGTCCTTATCGAGCAACGCTAGCGGCACACGGGTGGTTTTCCCTGACCCTGGGGGGGCTTGAAGGACGGCTGTTCCACTTGTGCTCAAGACATCATTAAGCGCGTCCAGTATGGTTTCGACGGGGAGTTGTGTGGAAGGTTTGTGCATGTAGGCTATTTTGCCACAAAACGAAATTGTTGTGGCTCTTAAGTTTCGCTTTGTTGGGTTGCATAAGCTCTGGTTATGGTAGAGAACCAAGAATAACCGCTCGCCAAAAAAAACTGCCTCACGCCCGTTCGCTGTACTCACTTGAGACGCAGAGACCGCAGAGTTAGGGTTTTCATGAATCCATGACTTTCTCTGCGGTCTCTGCGCCTCCGCGTGAATCAGGTTGTATGTCCTTTCTATTTCATGATTTTCCCTGCCAGAGCTTTTATATGCCAGACTATCCGCTATAGTTTAATCGGCCAATGTAAATGATTAAACTTTCCAACGAAGGGAAACTCTATGTCTAGCGATCTGCTTTTTTCTCCATTCCAGTTGAAAAGCTTTACCCTGCGCAACCGCCTCGGTGTCGCACCCATGACACGCATGTCTTCGCCGGGAGACAGCATCCCACGCCAGGATGTCTTTGATTTTCTGGTTCGTCGGGCGGAAAATGGCGCTTCGATTGTCTATACAGAGGCAATCGTCACCGATTACGAGAGTAGTCAGGGATACCCCCGACAATCAAGGATGGTCACCCAGAAACAGATCGACGCCTGGAGTTCTGTTGTCGAGGACATTCGTGACCATGGCGGCATCTCTATTATGCAGATGTTCCACTGTGGCCGCATGGCTTGGCCTGAGGTCAATCCTGCCGAACGCTCGATCGCTCCGAGCCGTATTGCTCCCAAACAGCTTAATCCGATGACCGGGGAAGCCTACCCATTGCCTGAAGAGATGAGTCAATTTGATATCGATCATGTCATTAACGGCTTTGTTGAAACGGCCAAAGGCGCTGTTCTGGCGGGCTTCGATGGAGTTGAGATTCATGGTGCGCATGGTTACCTGATCAACCAGTTTCTCTCAAGCTATTCAAATCAACGTGATGACAGCTATGGGGGCTCTGTGGAGAACCGTTTCCGTTTTGCTCGTGAAGTGATTGACGCTGTCGCTCTGGTGATGCCGGAAGATCGCCTTCTGACTTTCCGTGTCTCAAACTGGGGGATCGCTGATATGGAGGTTTCACTCTTCGACAGCGCTGAGGACTGGCAGCAGATGATCGGTCTGTTGGTCAGAACTCCCATCGACGCTATCTCTTTGTCCACTTACAACTTCAAAGACAAGGCCTTTGGGACGGATCAGACCATGTCGCAATTGACCCGAGAAGTGACTCCCTTACCACTCATGATTTGCGGGCAGATTTACGATCGAAAAAGCGCTGAAGAGGCCCTTGAGTTTGCTGATATCGCCTTGAGCAGTAAATCAATACTGCTTAACCCCAATTGGGTCTCTGACGTGCGTGATGGCAAAGAACTTCCTCTTCATAAATCTGAAGAAGCTGGTGTCGCTTATACGGACAAACCCTTGCCTTGATTTTTATAAGTTTATAGAATTATAGACTAATTTTTAACCATTGCTCAGGGCAGCAAAACAATATTCCGAAGAAACAAAAGTATTCTGACTAATTTGGTCATAATTGGTGGTCGTGCTGAGTTATAGTGTTCATAGTGAAAAGGAACAAACTACATAACTTAAGGAGTTGAGCATGACTAATCCATATCCACGCACATTTTCGCATATTGGCATTTCGGTACCAGACTTAGATGCCGCCGTAAAGTTCTATACCGAGGTGATGGGTTGGTATCTGATTATGGAACCGACCGATGTCGTCGAAGACGAAAGTGCTATTGGCGAAATGTGCACCGATGTTTTTGGTGCTAACTGGGAGCGCTTTCGTATTGCCCATCTGTCAACCGGAGATCGCATCGGGGTCGAACTGTTCGAGTTTAAAAATCAAACAAACCCTGAGGACAATTTTG
>JAOUDB010000080.1 GCA_029859485.1 Desulfuromonadales bacterium
GAGTATTTGTCACAACTCTTTTTCTCTTGTGATTTAAGTGCCTTCGACTGGTTGACTAATGGCTTTATTCAGCTAATCTATACTTTATAATAATTTCAAATTAATGATCTGTCTTTAGATCAAGCGGTTGAAGTGGGCACTCTAAAACGTATAAGGAGAACTACAATGAAACAGGTTTCCCGGTATTTTATGACGATCACATCTTTGGTTTTGGCTATTTGCTTGGTATCCCCCTTTGTGGCTGGTGCAGAAATGGTCAAGAAGGCGGATAACTTTATTGTTTTCATGGACCAGTCGGGTTCCATGGCCCAAGCCAAGGCCAAGCCCGGTGAACAGAAGCTGGATAAGGCCGTTGTTGCAGTTAAGCGCCTCGATCAGGCCGTTCCCGAGCTAGGCTATACAAGTTCTGTTGCTCTCTTTGCTCCTTATAAAACAGTTAGCCAGCCTGCAACCTACAAGACAGGTTCTATTGGTTCTGCCGCTGAGAGCTTCAAGCCTGCATTTAACAGTTTTACAACCATGGGTGATGGCTTAACGGCCGTTGCTCCTGCCACATCCGGAAAGACTGCACTGATCATGTTTACAGATGGTGTCTGGAATGACGGTGTTGATCCTGTCGCTTCCGCCAAGAACCTTTATAACCAGAACTCGGATCTGTGCATTCATGTCGTAAGCTACGCTGATACACCTGAAGGGCAACAGACCATCGATGCTATCAAGGCTCTTTCCGGTTGCTCTGTTGTTGTGGACGCAAAATCTCTTGAGTCCGATACGGCGATGGCCCAGTTTGCCAAGGATGTTCTCTACGAAGAGCGCAAGCCTGCTCCAAAACCTGCTCCCAAGGTTGCTCCTGCGCCAGCCCCCGCCCCAGCGCCGGTTGCCAAAGAAATCATTACATTTAACCTGCTCTTTGATTTTGACAAGGCAGACATCAAAGACGAGATGATTCCGGTTCTTGAAGAAGTCAAGATGATCCTGAAGGAAGACAGCGGCACAGATTTCGTCCTTTCAGGACACACTGACTCATCAGGGCCTGAAGTCTACAATCAAGGCCTTTCGGAAAGACGCGCCGCCTCAGTTAAAAAATGGCTCACTGACAATGGCGTTGCTGCTTCGCGGTTGGAAGCTGTTGGCTATGGTGAGACTCGCGCCAAGTACAACAATGACACCAGGGAAGGTCGCAAACTCAACCGTCGCGTCGAGTTGCAATCGAAGTAAGGCTTTCCCAGATCAATTAAGACAGTGATCAAAACCGGCCGGGTGCTTGCAGTTCTCGGCCGGTTTTATTTGTTCTCGTCTCTTTTCTTGCACTGTCTGGAAGGGTAGATATACTTTTTTTGACGGTATGATGTGACGCAAATTGTTATATGGAGTAGAAGAGCTCTGTTATGTTGTTGGTGCTTTTTGTAGGAGATTTGCTTTCTTCTCTGTGAAATCAGAGGGTTAACCCAACCTAAGGACATTCTGGTACGATCGTTGCTCTGAGAGAGTAACTAGAAACAGGAATTCCTAGTTGGAGGTGTCTTATGAAAAGTCTGGTGCAAGTCTTAACTGTAACGATCATTGTTTTTCTCTTTGCCATGCCAGCGGTGTCAAGTGGTGTGATCACCAGTAGTCCGCCTGCAGATAAAGAGCTTTTGGTCAGGCTCGCAGAATTCGAAACCTTTGCCAGATCAAAAGTACAGCAACTGAATCAGAATCATAAGAACTCCCAATCTCACATGAAGATCACTCAGCAAAAAGATGGCACCTATCGTGCCCGCTACCATAAAATTGACAATTCGACCATGAAGGTCAAGGTGCGGCGCTCGCAGTCTGATTCTGCTCCTTACGTTGGCATAATTAGCTATAGAGAGCAGATTTTTGAGTCTTCTGCCAGTGCACCGGAAGAGTTTGAAAATGATATGTTTGCGGTTGTAAAAGTTATACCTAACAGGCATATCTTCAGTTTTCGTAAGGGAGTATGGAACTAAGGTGTTATTGGCGTCTATATAGATGCCGTTTGATGAAAGGCAGCGGCGCGATTCCTGGTCTTATGACTCGGGGTTGTGCCGTTTTTTTTCCCCTTGTCTTCACTATTCCTTGATGTTTAAAAGCTAAATTGATCTGCCCCTTTAGCGCTTGTGAGCACACTCTCTGCTGTGTTAAAATTCGCAATTCTGAACGGAACGCCAAGCGGCGTTTTTTTTCGCATATTACGCGTACATGGAGTTATACATGATTGGAAGTATTCTGAAAAAGATCGTTGGCAGCAAGAATGATCGAGAGCTTAAAAAGCTTCAGCAGCAGGTTGACGAGATCAACGCACTGGAGCCGTCCATTCAGGCGCTCAATGATGCTGAGCTGAAAGCCAAGACGGTTGAGTTTCGTTCGCGCCTTGCGAGTGGCGAGACCCTTGATGATCTCCTCTCGGAGGCTTTTGCAGTGGTGCGAGAGGCCGCCGTACGCGTATTGGGTCTGCGGCACTTTGATGTTCAACTTATCGGCGGTATGGTTCTGCATTCCGGTAAAATTGCAGAGATGAAAACCGGTGAGGGTAAAACCCTGATGGCGACCTTGCCCGTTTATCTCAACGCCCTGGCTGGAAAGGGTGTACACGTTATTACGGTGAATGATTACCTTGCCAAGCGTGATGCTGCCTGGATGGGTGCTGTCTATAATTTTCTGGGGCTTGAGGTCGACTGTGTTGTCCATGGCTTGAGTGATGAGCAGCGAAAGGCCGCCTATAGGGCAGATATCACCTACGGCACAAATAATGAGTTCGGCTTCGACTATCTTCGCGACAATATGAAGTTTGCCCTTGAAGACTATGTCCAACGCGATCTTTACTACACCATTGTCGACGAGGTTGATTCGATTCTGATCGATGAAGCCAGAACACCTTTGATTATCTCCGGGCCGAGTAATGTTACCAGTGAGCTTTATTATAAGGCTGACAAGGTTATCCCACGACTGAAAAAAGGTGAGATGATCGAAGACCGGGAAGGAACCATCGGTCGAACTTTTAAAAGTTATACTGGTGACTACACGGTCGATGAAAAGTCCAAGACGGCGACCCTCACAGAAGAGGGCGTTTTGCAGCTCGAGAAATTGTTGGGTGTTGATAATCTTTACGAACCAAGCAATATGGGTATTCTTCACCACGTCAACCAGGCTCTGAGAGCCCATGCCATCTTTAAGCGTGATGTTGATTACGTGGTCAAGGATGGCGAGGTGGTGATAGTTGACGAGTTCACCGGACGTCTGATGCCCGGTCGGCGCTGGAGTGATGGCCAGCACCAGGCGATCGAAGCAAAAGAGGGTCTGAAAATCGAGAAAGAAAATCAGACTCTGGCGACGATTACTTTCCAGAACTATTTCCGTATGTACGAAAAGCTGGCCGGCATGACCGGAACGGCGGATACCGAAGCGGCAGAATTCAATGAAATTTATGGTCTTGAAGTTGTCGTTATGCCGACGAACAAGCCGATGATTCGTATTGATCAGGCCGATGTCATCTACAAAACCGGCAAGGAAAAATTTAACGCGGTTATTGAAGACATCGTTGGCCGGCACGAAACCGGTCAACCGGTCCTGGTTGGCACCATCACCATTGAAGACTCGGAGATCCTCTCTGAACTTCTTAAGAAGCGTGGCATTAAGCATAATGTATTGAACGCCAAGCAACATGAGCGGGAAGCTGAAATTGTCGCTCAGGCGGGCCGCAAGGGGGCGCTTACGATTGCAACCAACATGGCCGGGCGTGGTACCGATATTGTCCTGGGCGGCAATCCTGAGATGATGGCCAGGCGTGAGGCTGAGGCTGCCGCAGACCCTGGGCAGGCGTTTGACCAGGCAATGGAAAAGTATAAAGCTCTCTGTGCGGCCGAGAAGCAGGAGGTCCTTGACTCTGGCGGCCTGTACATCCTTGGTACCGAACGGCACGAATCGCGTCGTATTGATAACCAGCTGCGTGGTCGTTCCGGTCGCCAGGGTGATCCGGGTGAGAGCCGTTTTTACATGAGCCTTGAAGATGACCTGTTGCGCATCTTTGGCTCTCATCGTGTTTCTTTCGTTATGGAAAAGCTCAAGGTGCCTGAAAACGAGGCGATTGAGCATGGTATGATTTCCAAGGCGATTGAAGGGGCACAGAAGAAGGTTGAAGCACACAACTTTGAAATTCGTAAACACCTGATTGATTATGACGATGTCATGAATCGTCAACGCGAAGTCATCTATCGTCAACGCAAGGAAGTCCTTGCGGGTGAGAATGTGCGCGAAACGATTGACTCGATTCTTGATGAGATGGTTGAGGATATTGTCGCGTCTTTCTGCCCGGACAAAACTCCTGCCACAGAATGGAACTGGGAGGGTCTGGCCACCGATTTTATTAATCAGTTCAACTTTCCCCCAGTGCTTCCGGAAGTCGAGAAAGAGCTGAAACCGCAAACACTCGAAGACAGCTTTAAAGAGCAGGTGACCGCTCGGTTGGCCGAGCGAGAGGAAGCCTTTACTACGCCGGTTTTGGAACATTTGATGAAAGTTCTCTTGTTGCAGACCATCGACGCAAAATGGAAAGACCACCTGTTATCGATCGATCATCTTAAAGAAGGAATCGGTATGCGCGCTTATGCGCAGAAGAACCCGAAGGAAGAATATAAGCGCGAGGCTTACGCGCTCTTTATGGACATGATGGGTCGGATTCGTCAGGAGGTTGCGCAGAAACTTTTCAGGGTGCAACTGGCGCGTGAGGAAGAGGTCGCTGAGATGGAAGCGGAGCAGCGTCGTGAAAGACTCGCTCTTGCCCGTCAGGGCGGTCCGAAACCTGTGATTCAGACTCCATCGAAACGTGATGTTGATAAGGTCGGCCGCAATGATGAATGCCCTTGCGGTAGCGGCAAGAAATATAAGAAATGCTGTGGACAATAGTTCCTTTGTTTTTGTTATGAAGGTTTAATCACTCGATCAGTTATTTGATGTTTGGGAGAGACGACGTGGTCAAGGGGGATGACGTAGAAGCCTTTTGCAGACTACTGCTTCTGGAGACAGCCCCCGGGAGCTTGGACGAGGCTCGTCTCGCCTGGCCTGCCGCAGAGTCGTTTAAGAGCACTTTGGGTGAAACTCAAGGTGTCGCTGATCAGATCTCACGGGATAAAATCCAGATTGTCTTCAGCGATCTATCGGGTAAGGGTTGCTCAGCCCTTAGTGTTCTGTCGCAAATCCGTCGTGTTCACCCGCAACTTCCATTGGTCGCCATTCTTCCTGAAGAGGATTTTTCTTTAGGTCTGTCCGCATTCCGCGTTGGTGCAGATGATGTTCTCGTCCGTCCTCTCGATAAAGAGGCCCTGCTTGCCTGCAGAGAAAATTTACAGAGCCGAGAGCAGGCCGAATCACAGTTTGCGAGGACTCAGCAGGAAGCCAACCGCTCTCTCGATGATCTGATCCTCCTCAAAGCGATCGGTGAGACAACGAGCAGTACAGAAGATTTGCAGAAGCTGCTCGACCGAGTTGTCGACCTGATTCAGGGCGCTCTTGATGTTGAGATCGTCTCCCTGATGCTTGTTGATGAAGAGAACGTTCTGACGATCCGCTCAGCATGTGGATTGCCGGATGATATGCGTCATAAGGTTATGATCGCTCCGGGAGAAGGTGTTTCGGGTCATGTCCTGTTGTATGGTGAGGCGGTCCTGATTGACGATTTATCCACAGACGGACGTTTTCCTCCACGTGACGGCGTTGTCCGCTATCGAACCGGGTCGCTACTGTCCGTACCGATCCAGTACCAGCAACGTATTGTGGGTGTGCTGAATGTTAACAACAAACGTAACAGGGAAGCTTTTACCCGTATCGACCAGGAGCTGTTGCAGACCATCGCTCATCAGGCCGCCCTGGCGATCGAAAACATGAAACTTGTTGGGTATTTGCAGGGGAAAAACGCCGAACTTGAGCAAGCCCATGAGAGCCTCATGAGGCTGCATCAGGATCGAACCCGCTTCGTTTGTAACCTGTCACATGAGTTAAAAACACCGTTGACGTCGGTGCTTGGTTTCTCGGACTTGCTGCTTAACTATTTTGACCAGATTGAAACGCCAAAGTTGCGTGAATATATTGCCAGTATCTATTCGGAAGGGAAGCACCTGGAGCATCTTCTGACAGGAATGTTACGGTTGTTTTCTCTCGATTCGGGAAGTGAAAACTGGGATTGGCAGGTTGCCTCACTTCCTGAAGCTCTCAGCCGGGTGCTTGAAAACCATGATGTCAGAATCCAGGAAATGAACCTCAACCTGCACGTGGATTTTCCTGAAGACCTCCTGCCGGTCTGGGCTGATCAGGATAAACTGGAACTGTTGTTTGATGCTCTCGTTGATAATGCTGTCAAGTTCAATCGACAGGGTGGGCGTCTTTCAGTTACGGCAGGAAATCTGACGTTGCACGGTGAACCGGCTGTTTATGTCCAGATTAGCAATCAGGGGAAAACTGTCCCAAGAGAGAATGCAGAAGATATCTTCCAGGAATATTCTCAGCTCGGAGAACTTGATACTGGTAAACCGAGCGGAATCGGTGTCGGACTTGCGACCTGCCGGGCTATTTTGCGTCAGATGAAGGGCGATATTTTTCTTGAACCTAACGACGAAGAAGGGACTTCAATCGGTCTTCTTTTGCCAACCAGAATGGAGTTGAATAATGGCTGAATCTGTATTTGCAGTTCCGAAGGGATTCAAGGCGGCAGCTTACAGTTCAGGAATCAAAAAGTCCGGGAAGCTGGACCTTGCCCTGATTTGTGCTGACAAGCCGGTCGAATGTGCCGGGGTTTTTACGACCAATAAAGTTGTTGCAGCGCCTGTCAGGATTACCGAGTCCCGGATGCACCAGGGACTTTGCCAGGCCATCCTGGTCAATAGCGGTAACGCCAACGCCTGCACCGGAAACCAGGGGCTTCGGGATGCCCGCCGCTGTGGCGACCTGGTTGCAGAAGCCCTTGATTTGGCTCCTGAGTTGGTTGCGGTCTCTTCAACGGGAGTGATCGGTGTGCCGTTACCGATGCACTGTTTTGAGGAGCATGTACCGAGTTTATGCAGAATGTTGAGTCACGATCAGTTTGATGGTGTGGCAAAAGCGATGATGACAACTGATGCTTTTCCGAAGATGTGTTGCCGAACAATCAACATCGACGGGCAGGAAGTTCGTTTGCTTGGTCTCGCCAAAGGTGCGGGGATGATCCACCCCGACATGGCGACCATGCTCGCTTTCGTTGTGACTGATGCGGTTCTGGCTGACGGTTTGCTGGATGCGGCGTTGCGGCAGTCGGTCAACGCTTCGTTTAACCGGATTACTGTTGATCGGGATACTTCTACAAACGACATGGTCTTGTTGCTCGCCAGTGGTGATGCCGAAAACCAGGAGATCAGTGAGGGCTCAGCTGCTCTCGGGCAGTTCTGTGCTGCCTTGAATGAGATTATGCTCGAACTGGCGAAGATGATCGTCCGTGACGGCGAAGGTTCGACCAAGCTGGTGCGTATCCAGATTAATGAAGCCGCAAATGACGCCGATGCCCTGGCTGCTGCTCGCTCGGTTGCCACATCGCAGCTGGTCAAAACTGCTTTCTTCGGCGAGGATGCCAACTGGGGCAGGATTATTGCTGCCGTCGGTTACTCTGGCGCCGATGTGGACCCGGACAAGGTGAACATCTCGTTTGACGATGTCGCTATGGTTAGCAACGGCCTTGGTCTTGACTCTGCCCAGGAAGCAAGGGCGAGCGAAGTTCTGAAGAAGCCTGAGTTTACAGTGACTGTTGAACTCGGCCTGGGTGAAGGAAGTGCTTATTACTATACGTCTGACTTGACTTATGACTACATTAAGATCAACGCAGACTACCGCACCTGATAAATTGCAGCTGCAAACTTTGCCGTCGCTGCTGAATTAATTTAATGAACTCTCCTGCGAAACATATAGACCACACACTGTTGAAGTCCGACGCTTCCGGTGCGGATATTGCCAACCTTTGTGAAGAAGCTGTCGAACACGGCTTCGCATCGGTCTGTGTCCCGCCATCTTATGTGCCTCAGGCGAGCCAACTTTTGTACGGGTCCGGGGTCGCTGTCTGTACGGTGGTCGGGTTTCCGCTCGGTTACCAGACGACTGAAACCAAGGCTTTTGAAGCCCGTCAGGCAGTTTCTGCAGGCGCCTCTGAGGTCGATATGGTCATCAACCTCGGTTCTGTGCGTAACGCAGATTTTACCCTTGTTGGCGATGACATCCGCCGAGTGGTTGCAGCTGCCGAGAACGCTGTTGTTAAGGTGATTATCGAATGCTGTCTCCTCGACAACGCTGAAAAGAGCAAGCTTGTTGATATTATTGTTAAAAGTGGCGCCGGTTATGTCAAGACTTCGACCGGGTTTGCTGCTTTTGGGGCGACCCTTGAGGATGTCAAGCTGCTTGCAGAGTGTAGCGCAGGCAGGATTCAGGTCAAGGCTGCCGGAGGTGTACGTGATTGGGCCAGTTGCCGGGATATGATTGCGGCTGGTGCTGAACGGATCGGTACAAGCGCCGGAGTTGTCATTATGCGCGAATGGCAGGAAGAGGCGGGTTGGTGATGCCCAACTCCGGGAAACGTGCTGTCTGGATTGTGCTTGACGGTGTTGGCCTCGAAGCCTTGCCCGATGCGAAGCTTTATGGCGATGAAGAGGCGGCAACCTTGCCCCACGTCGCGATGGCCTGCGGTGGTTTGAATTTACCGAACCTTCAACGGCTCGGTTTAGGCTCTTTGGCCGAAATTACAGGTGTTCCGCCTTTAGCCGCCCCATGTGGAGCTTACGGTCGTCTCGCCGAACGTTCTGCCGGCAAAGACAGTATTGTTGGACACTGGGAGCTTTCCGGCGTCGTCGTAGATAAGCCTTTTGCCACTTATCCTCAAGGCTTCCCTGATGAGCTTGTTGATG
>JAOUDB010000516.1 GCA_029859485.1 Desulfuromonadales bacterium
TTTACCATCCAGACTGATCTTAATGTCATGTTCCTTCAAAAGACCAGTGAACGCCTGTGAAGTGAATTGGCTGCCCTGGTCAGTGTTCATGATTTCCGGTGTTCCATAGCTCATGATTGCTTCTTCTACCGCTTCCAGGCAGAAGTGGACATCCATTGTGATCGATACTTTCCACGACAAGACACGACGTGTGCACCAATCCAGAACCACGGCCAGATAGACAAAGCCTCGGGCCATGGGGAGTGGAGTAAGAAGCGCATGTGCGCTTCTCCTCCCCGAACCGTACGTGCACCTTTCAGCGCATACGGCTCTCCATTCAAGCTTGGCCCATGGCCATAGCAACGTCACGATAACGTGAGGTGACGGTACTCCGGTTTCCTTCCCGTTTAATATACGGGTTGGCTTCCGGGTTGCGCCAACGAAACTGCATCTTCGGACTTCCGACGAGCCGACGCAGATCCTTTCCGACACGGTTCCCTTGTTCACTGGTCCCGTAAAGGACCCAGGTTTTAGCTTTGCCCTCTGCGGGAGACCGACACCATTTCCGCAGCAATGGTTTGATGCGGCTTCGGTACTTTCGGCCCAACCAGTGCGCCAATTTCCAGAACACCACACGATCAATGCGCTGGAATATTTTCGCCGTGTAGTCAGTGAACTTGTAGAAGGCCGCCCAACCCGCAAGTTGTCGGTTGAGGCGGTCCACCATATCGACCGTACTGATATCGTGATTGCCAGAGAGAGCTTCGGACAGTTTATGTGCAAACGCCTTAGCCTTCTCTTTGGGTATCGTCGTCACGACTGACATACGACCTGTCTTTCCCCGCTTGCGTATGATCCGATGTCCGAGAAAGACGAAACCGTCGTTGACATGAGTAATATGGGTTTTCTCCATATTCAATGTCAGCTTCAATTCCCTTTCCAGAAACAGCCGGCACTGCTCACGGATGGTTTCGGCATGCGCCTTCGTCCCTTTGACAATGACAACGAAGTCATCAGCATAGCGACTGTAAGACACCGCAGGCTTCCATTGTCGATTCTCGCGAATGGCAACAGGACGCCCTTGCTGGATACCGAAGTTCCATGCCCAGCGATCCTTGCGGACCTTTTTGTTCAGGTAGTTCGTTTCCATCCACAGATCAAACTCATGGAGCATGATATTGGACAGCAACGGCGACAGAACGCCGCCCTGTGGAACTCCTTCACTGGAGGCCCTGAACAGGCCTTTATCAATATGGCCTGATTTAAGAATACGCCAGAGTAGATCGACAAAACGCTTGTCCGAAATACGCCGCCGAACACATTTCAGCAACAGTTTGTGATGGACCGTATCAAAGTAGCTTGCCAGATCACCTTCGATGACCCAGCGGCCTTTTGGATCGGAGCCATCTTGCAACTGCAACCTCACGGTACGAATGGCGTGGTGCACGCTGCGTTCTGGCCTGAAACCGTAGGAACTGCGGTGAAAATCGCTCTCCCAGATCGGCTCCATAACCATGAGCATAGCGCGCTGGACAATGCGGTCAGTCAGGGTTGGAATACCCAATGGTCTCAGCTTGCCGTTGGTTTTCCGGATATAGACACGCTTGACTGGTTGCGGATAATACGTCCCCTGCAACAAGTCCTTTTGCAGTTGATCCAGATGATTCGTCAGACCAATTTGCATCTTGTGCTTGTCTATCCCATCAACACCCGGTGTGCCGGCTCCACGTGACGACAGCACAATTCGGGCGGCCTCTGCAAGCCAATCCCTGTTTGCAATGGACCGTAAAAGACGATTGAACCGACGAGTCGGATCTTCTACAGCCCACATCGCGAGTTTGTGTTGCATTTCACTGATTATCAAAGGTCTTCACCTCATTAGGTCAGATAGTTTGCACTTCAAACACTTGAACTGTTCCCCTTCGCCATGTAGCAGGCTCTCCCTGCCTCGGACTACTACGGGAACTCCGCCAACATGATGGACATCCGGGTTAACTCCGTTGTCATTCCAATCATGCCTTCCCTCGTTCATATCCTTGGACTAATAACGTATTGGTGAGGCTGCCGGTCGCAGTCTTTGTCCTTGCGTTCTGCAAGTCGATGCCGATGTCATGGTCTGGCTGTGTTCTCCCCATGTCTCCTGTGAAGCGCCATACCTGTACACTCACATTCGGATGTATCCAGCATACATTTCTTTCAACATCATCAGCATTCTGCCTGTTAAGTCGTGTAGGCAGAGGCGACATTTCAGCCCTCAGATGCGGGTTAACCGGTTCGTGTTCCTCAACCTTCCAATACTGAAGCCTCGGAGAACATCTCGGCGTAACGACTTCGCCTCATTCTCCTTTACCTGCGGGCTACGTCACCCTACTAGTTAACAGCAGGTCACCGCCGCTTGGGCTCAAGCTCTTCCACAGCGAAGAGCCAGGCATTCTAGATCCTCCTTTCTCCTTGCATTCCAAGGATACGCACCTCAGCTAAAGCCGAGTCGAGGCGCACTGTAGGTGATATCCATAGCCCAGACTTGGTTGGGACGGTCAATCGACAGGTTGCGCAACAAGTAGGGATAGATCTTGTGACCTGCTCCCGGCTTAGTGGTGCGTGGTTTGCGATACAGGGCCTCAA
>JAOUDB010000517.1 GCA_029859485.1 Desulfuromonadales bacterium
CCATGGCCGCATGTGCAGTCGCGGCTGATATGTCGGTGGGTTATACCCTTGACGATCTGAGCATGATTAGTGCGGAGCGAATCGATGACGCCCTCGAAGGGTTGCCTTCCGAGCGTAGCTACTGTGCGAACCTGGCTGCAGAGGCGTTGCAGGCCGCCGTTAAAAGCGCTCGTAATGGAGTTGACACGGTTCAGGCCAGCATTCAAAGCGAGACAGAGCATGGCCCGAGAGTCTCGGCCGAAGATCCAGTCTACAAGAGACTTATGGGCAGTACGAAGCCCGACCATGTCGCAAATGCAGACCGTCACCTCTTTGCTTGTCTGCTCGCGGTTGCCGCACAGGAAACCCAAACCCTGGAAGATGCCCTTGGCCTGGGCTCTTCTGATATTCCCTCCCTTTTGGGAAAATACTTCCCAGCTGTCGATCGGGAGTCTCTGTTACAATGGACCGGTTCGGAGTTTCAATCCCGGCCAGATATCAACAAAGGTATCTTGTCAATCCTTCTGGCTCATGTCCCGACGGAACCGGGCACTCAGGATCTGATCACATCTGTATGGCTCTGCCATAGCCTTGCTGCCCGCGCTTGCCGCCCGGGCCATCTCTGGGTCGCCATGGGTTTTTTTGAGCGACCCGAATTGACTGCCGCCATCAACCGCCACCTGCCTTCTCTGGCCGCAGCGAATAACCGGAACATGCGCTGGAAGCGTTACCTTTTCAAACAGGTCTGTGATCGCAATGGTGGAACCATGTGCAAAGCACCGAACTGTGGTGTTTGTAGTGACTATTCAATCTGCTTCACTGCGGAGGATTAGTAACGAGAATGACTGGTCAACAACCATATCCATGTCTTATGCTCTTCATGTGTGTTTAGTGAGAAAGGAACTTTCATGCTGGCAACAACCATGCACAACCTGACAGACGATGAGATTCATGGAATTGCCGACAAGGTGAGGCCCTCCTTTCTGGCCGGTACCAAGCAGATGATGATCGACAACGACCTGGAGCAGGCGTTGATCGATATCTATGTTCCATTGGCCGCAAGCCTTGTGCAACAGACAGAAGATCATCATTCATCACGTGTCATCGGCATTAACGGCGCTCAGGGGTCTGGAAAGACAACCCTTTGCACGCTGCTGAAGGTCGTGATTGAAGAGGGTTTTGCAAAGCGTGTCGCGGCGTTTTCAATCGATGACATTTATTTGACCCATGCAGAGCGAAAGACGCTGGCGAAAGAGATTCACCCGTTACTGGAAACCCGCGGCGTTCCCGGCACCCACGATGTGACGCTCGGTCTGGATCTTCTCGCTGGTCTCAGAGAACTTAAATCCGGGCAAACAATTAGCATCCCGCTCTTCGACAAAGCGATCGACGATCGTTCTGCCGAGGAAAATTTCCGTCAGGTGACCGGCCCGATTGATCTTGTGCTCTTTGAGGGCTGGTGTGTCGGCGTCAAAGCACAGCGCGAAGAGGCCCTAGCTATAGCGGTCAATAGTCTCGAACGCCTTGAAGATCCTGATCAGATCTGGAGGAGCTATGTCAACAAGCAACTTCAGAAGGGCTATAAAGAGCTCTTTAATCAAATCGACTTTCTGGTCATGCTGAAGATTCCCGGCATGACAAGCGTCATGGAGTGGCGCAGCAAGCAGGAGAGCAAGCTTGGGAGAACGTCTGCTCAGAGCGGGCGCAAGATCATGAATGCTGCCGAGTTACAGAGATTCATCATGCATTACGAACGCCTGACCCGGGCAACCCTTACAGAGATGCCTGACCGGGCGGACCTGGTCTTGGAGCTGGACGAAAAACACCTGATCAGTGGAGTAAAGATCAACAAACGAACTCACAAGGGAATGGCATAACATGATCGACCTCCTTGTCTTTACAGATCTGGACGGCACACTCCTTGATCATCACGATTATTCCTGCGAAGACGCTTTACCGGCGATTGAGCGCCTTGCCTCGGCAGGGATACCTCTTATCTTCAACTCGAGCAAAACCGCGGCTGAGATCAAACAATTACGTAAAGCACTCGACAACAGGCATCCTTACATCATTGAAAACGGTAGCGCAGTCTGCCTTGCAAAGGGGTATTTCAAGAGCCTTGGTGCTCCTTGCGCCGCCACGGCCGAAGACGATGAGGTGCAAGCTTTTGGTCCAAACTACCAGGAGCTGATCACACAGTTGCATGAACTCCGTTCAAAAACGGGGTATCGTTTCAAAGGCTTTTTCGACTTGAGTCATCAAGACGTCGCCAACCTGACCGGGTTGAGCCTCTCTGATGCCACACGGGCAAAAAAGAGAGCAGCCTCGGAGCCACTACTTTGGCAGGACACAGAAGAGTCTTTGTCGGATTTTCGCTGCCGCCTGCTTGACCTCAATCTGTACATCACCAAAGGCGGACGATTTCACCATGTTATGGGGCCAACCGACAAGGCGCAAGCCATGCAATGGCTGACCGATCAATATCGCGCAACCTGGCCAGAACGCCAATGGACAACCGTCGCTCTCGGTGATGGGCCCAATGATCAGGCCATGCTCGAAGCTGCGGACATAGCCGTGCCGATACCACCGGCTGTCGGTGTCGCTCTCAAGCTGAAACGAACGGA
>JAOUDB010000518.1 GCA_029859485.1 Desulfuromonadales bacterium
ATCTCCAGAATGTTGACGCCGGCTTCGGGGCGCGCACCAAGAGCGATACCGTTGTCGCCATTTTGCAGAACGATGGCTTCCTGCTTGGCAAAGCCTTTGTGAACCTTGGCGACATCTCCCACGGTGATGCGTTGCTGCCCGGTTGATTTCAAGACGACCTTGCTGATGTCTTCGGCTGTTTTGAATTCGGCCGTGGTTCGTATGCGAAAGTTGCGACGGCCGACACTCATAGTGCCCGCAGAAACGTTGATGTTCTCGGTTTGCAAGGCCGCAATCAGGCTCGAGGTGGTCAGCTGGTAGGCAGCAAGGCGCTCCGCACTGACTTCCACGTGCATTTCTGCCTCAGTGCCGCCACCGACAAAAAGGTCGGAGACGCCGCGGACTCGTTCCAGGTGCTGGCGAATGTCATTTTCGAAGTAAGTCAGATAGGTTTCGATCGGGCGCGGATTCTCTCCGCTGGTTTTGAAGATGACCCAGACCACCGGAGAGGCGGAGGCTCCTGATGCAGTCACGACCGGTTTGTCGACCGCAGAGGGGTAGGAGGGGACTTCATTGAGCTTGTTGGAGACCCGCAGCAAGACGTCATCGGCATTGGTGCCGACCTTGAATTTCAGCGTGATCGAGCCCTGGTTGTTACGGGAGGTACTCTCCATCTCCACCAGGTTCGGCAAGCCCTTGAGGGTGTTCTCCTGCTCCTCGATGATCTCACGTTCGATTTCGTAGGGTGTCGCGCCTCGCCAGGTCGTGGTGACAGTGATCTCCGGTTCAACCACTGAGGGGCTGAGCTGGTAGGGGATTCGTTGCAGGCTGATCAAGCCGAACATAACCAACATGATAATGATGGACAGAATCGTAACCGGCCGCTGGATGGAGACTTTGATCAGGTCCATATAGAGCTACTCCGTGCGTACGGACTGGCCGTCGCGAATACGTTCGTTGCCTTTGACAATGACGCTCTGGTTCTCTTGTATCTCGTCGCTGATGATGCCAACCAGGGCTCCCGAGTGACCGGCGATTTCAACCGCTACCATTTGAGCTTCACCGTTGTTGAAGATGAAAACGACATCTTCGCCGCGATTTTTGATGACCGCATCCCTTGGCACCAGCAGACTTTCGCTGGCGACCGCAACGGGGAGGTCGATACGCGCTTGCATGCCTTCAACAAGAGCAGCGTTACCCTTGAGCTTGAATTTGGCAGTAAAGGTCCGCGTGGAGATGTCGCCGCGCGGGATGATGCTTGTGAAGTGGCCGGGCAAGGTCTGCTCAGCGATGTTGATCATGACATCCTGATCGGAAATCAGGTTGGGGATGATGTCGGCCGGGACGTCAACGCGCACTTCAAAGTTGCGATTGTCGGCAAGGGTGGCGACGATCCCCCCGGCTTCGACCCATTCGCCGGCCTCTACCAGGTTTTCGATGATGATTCCATCAAAGGGGGCGCGCACGGTTTTCTTCTTTTGCTCCAGAAGTCCCCGGTCCAAGCGCGTTTTAAGGACTGCTGATTGTTTCTGCAGCCGATTGGCCTTGGTCCCATAGGCTTCATACTCAGAGGTGGCGATGGACTCCTGTTGATGCAGAACGGAAATTCTTTCGTAATCTCTTTGTGCCTGTGCCAATTCAATCTGGTTCTGCTCGTAAACAGCCTTGGTCCCGGCAATCTCTGTCGCCAGCAGGTCGTCATCGAGGTGAACCAGGCGATCGCCGATTTTAACCGATTGGCCATCATCGACATAAACTTGTCGGACGATGCCGTCGACTTCAGAAGCCACCTCGGCCGTGCGCGCGAAATAGAGGGTGCCGACAAAAGGTGCGGTCGGTTTCGACGTGCCACTGACGATTGCTGTTGTGGTTACCAGCATGGGTGGTGGCCCAGCAGGCTTCTTCTCCTCCGCAGCCGCGAGACTGCCAGTTAACGTCAGGCTCAAGCCTGTCAGAATAATGCAGATGGTTTTACGCATGGTCTTGACTCCCGATTCCGCGCAGGGAAAATTGTGTGATGTGTTGAACAGTGTCTTCGATAAAGGTCTGGTTCTGCTCCGGGGTTCTGATGCCTTTTAAAACTTCGCGTGCCCGGATAAAGTGCAGGACCTGCCCGGTGATACTGCTGATGCAGTAGGAAATATGATCATCACTGAGTTCGGGGCAGGTTCTTTTGATAATCTTCTGGAAGGCTCGGTTGATCGGTATCACCAGTCGTTCTGCAACCAGGTCGCCAGCAATTGCATCGGGAGCCATCTCTCGGTAGATAATCTGCAAAAGGCGGTCGCTGTCAGGTGATGAGAAGTGTGCGTCGAAATAACTATTGATGTAGCTGTGCAGGATTTGTTCAATGGTTGCTGCTGGTTGTTGCTCGTAAAGGTCTTTTAAAAGAGCTAGCTTTTCGAGCGTGATGCCCTCCAGACGCTGCGCCAGAACCTCGCGGTAGAGATTGGTCTTGCCGTTAAAATGATAGTTAACCGCAGCGACATTGGCGTTCGAAGCCTCGGTGATCTGACGAATACTGACGCCTTCGAAGCCGTGAGCGAGAAAGAGCTGTTCCGCGTGCCTAAGCAGTAGGGCCCTGGTGTCTTTGTTTTGTCTACTACAATCTCTCATTGAATCA
>JAOUDB010000519.1 GCA_029859485.1 Desulfuromonadales bacterium
TCCAACCTATCCCGACTGACCCGCCTGACTCAGTTCATTAACGAAGAGAATTTCTGTAACCGCTGGCGGGAGGTGAAGCAGGAGAACAAGCGGCGACTGGCACAGATGGTCGAAACCGAATGCGGCGTCACCTTCAATCCTGAGGCGATTTTTGATGTACAGGTCAAGCGTATCCATGAGTACAAGCGACAATTACTCAACGTCCTGCACGTCATTCACCTCTACGACCGTCTCAAGCGGGGAGATGACAGCAACTGGACACCCCGCTGCGTGCTCATAGGTGGCAAAGCTGCACCCGGCTACTATATGGCCAAGCGCATTATCAAGCTGATCAACAACGTCGCTGCCGTAATCAACAACGATGCGGTCACCAGCGACCGTCTGCGACTCGCCTTTCTGCCCAACTACCGGGTGACAACCATGGAGATCATCACCCCGGGAGCTGACCTCTCGGAGCAGGTTTCCACCGCTGGCAAAGAGGCCTCCGGAACCGGAAACATGAAGTTCATGATGAACGGCGCTTTAACAATCGGCACCCTTGACGGCGCCAACATTGAGATTCGTGAGGAGGTGGGAGCGGAGAACTTCTTCCTCTTCGGTCTCTCAGCTGAAGAAGTGGAAGAAGTGCGTGGTCATTTCGACCCCGCGGCCATCATCGCAGCCGACGAAGATCTGCACCGGGTGGTACAGCTGATCAAGAGTGGTCACTTTAACCAATTCGAGCCCGGCATCTTCGACCCGATTCTGCAGGCAATCACCAGCCCGGAAGACCCGTGGATGACAACAGTCGACTTCCGCAGCTACGTCGATGCGCAGCAACAGGTCTCCAAGGCCTATAAAGACCAGCAACAATGGACCCGCATGAGCATCCTCAACACCGCCGCCAGCGGCCGTTTTTCCTCGGACCGCACGATTGCCGAGTATAATCGGGAGATCTGGAAACTGGAGTCGCTGCCGCCAGTAGCAGGAGAGTAATGAAACCAACTACGGGGACACACAAATTGTGTGTCCCCATTCTGAAAAGCATATAAACAATCTGTTGGACTGAGACTTCAAAAAAAACCAAATCAATTCAATAGGGGATTGTCAACAAACTGAACAGAGACACAAAAATAGTGTGACCCCATTTCCCATCGTCACTATTCGACCACAGTCAGTGGAATCAGTACCAAATCGAATTGCCCTTCTCCTGCATTTTTAACAGGATAATGCTGTGTCACCATCGGCTTAAAGCCTTCGGCCGTTACCCTGATATGAATATGCGGGCGACGACTGCCGAACTCGGTTGCTGCATGGCTCGTAAAATAATAAGTGCCGTTCTTGGCGCTAAAGAGAGTGGCCCACCATTCATCTCCGTAGCGACCTTCCGGTCCTGTCATCCAGAGTTCTACTGTGGCTGCGGGTATCGGGCTGCAATCCTCGGCCGACTTGACCGTACCAAATAACAGGTAACCCGTACCGACGCTGTGACGATAAGGCGCTCCAGGCTTATAGAAGGGGCCCATTTCATCTTCTAGGGTCGGTGCGCATGCAAAGGGTTGTTCTGCAGCAGACAAAGGTGCCAACCACAGGGTGACAAGGGAAACGAGGAGGAGAATGGGGATTTTTATGAAGCGTTGTTCAAAGGAGATCATCGGTTTTTGCCGCCATGATAAAGTCATTTGCATGTAACCCGGCGATCTTGTGAGTCCACCAGGTCACGGTCACCTTGCCCCACTCTGTCAGTATGGCCGGATGATGATTTTCTGCTTCGGCGATGGCTCCGACCCGGTTGGTAAACTTTAGCGCCTGAGCGAAGTTTTTAAAGCTATAGACTTTTTGTAAATGATTAACACCGGCAACCTCAAGAATTTGCCAACCAGCGAGTTGAGACATATATTCGACGATCTCTTCCCGGGTTGCCAGAGGTGCACCTGCCCTGCAGGCTTCACAGTGTTTAACAGATAAAGAAGCCATCACTACTCCCAGTGATCACCGCGGCGTCGCTGCAGTTCGATATCAAGTGATTCGACGCGGCCCCGATCGCTGACAAACGAACTGAGCAGCAAGCTGACCAAGCTGATGATCAGTGAACCGAACAAGGCAGAACCAAATCCGTCCACCACGAGACCGCCAATAATGCCCGAAGTCATCAGCAGCAACACAGCATTAATCACAAACGTAAAGAGGCCCAGGGATAAAACATTAATCGGCAGAGTCAGGATGAACAGAATCGGTCGGAAAAACGCATTCAGAATCCCCAGCACCAGAGCGGCAAAGAGCGCGGAACCGAAACCGCTGACATGAATTCCGGGGAACAGATAGGCAGCTGTCATTATGGCCAAGGTGAGAATAAGCCATCTAAGTAAAAGACCTCTCATTTGTTAATCTCCTTCGCTCATTATAACGCTTAAAACGGGCTACACAATTGGTGAGATCCGTTTTCCTGTCCTTAAATCTTTAAACCTAGAACCCAAACAAGGGGGAATACGTCTTTACACCAAAACAGCAGGATCTGAAATCAAAAGATCAATGCAAAGACGGTAAGAAAAGCCAGGAAAGATGCAAAGGGTAACTATTCTCGTTTTTTGAAGTGGTTTTCTATGCGGGCGTTC
>JAOUDB010000081.1 GCA_029859485.1 Desulfuromonadales bacterium
GAGGCATCAGGGAATTATAACACGGAGTCCCAACCGTTCGGGAGCCCGTTTGACAAGCACCTGGGGAATCAGTTCAGAGTTCGGGAAGGGAAATGCATCTGTCTGGAGTGAATTGCGAGTGGCAACAGGTCCTGATGCTTGAGGAGCACTTCATCAAGGCTGATCCCGTCACTGATGATTACATCACTGGGGCTGAAGATGGTCCGGGCGAAATGGCTGCCGTCCGGGCGCGCAAAGACCTCAATCAGGTATTCTTCGCCTTCGTGATCACACTTCATTTTCCGGACAAGCTCAATCTGTTCCATGCGACAGCCAAACTCCTAAATCAAATAAGGGTAGGTATATATCACAAGACAATAGCAAACATCGAGCCAACTGGAAAACACGGCATTTATCGCAAGGATCAATCACCCCAAAGGAAAATAGTCGCTAAAAGACGGGGGCTTAGTATGGGAGATGGCGCAAAGTCAGGCCTAAAGGTTGCGACTGACAACATAGTCAGCCAGGCGAATCATTGCTTCTTTGGCCGGGCAATCTGCAAATAATGCGAGATGACCCTTGGCTGACTCAATAAGGAGTTTGGCACGATCACGGGTGTAATCGATACCATCATAGGAGTGAATCAGACCGACGATGTACTTCAGGTCTTCTTCAGGGAGTGTTTCCTGTTCAATAATTCCAGCTATTCTCTTACGTTCTTCTGCGTTGCAGCGCTTCAGGGTATGAATCAGGGGCAAGGTCACCTTGCCTTCAAGGAGATCGTGCCCACACTCTTTGCCAAACGCGTCCTGATCGGCGACATAATCCAGGGCATCGTCCATAAACTGGAAGGCAATGCCGAGATCCATACCATACGCAGACAAAGCTTCTTCCTGCTCAGGAGGACAGGCGCCAAGGAGCGCGCCACAGCGACTCGCCGCGGAAAGGAGAACCGCCGTTTTGTTGCGAACCACTTCGATATAACGTTCTTCGTCAAGCTCAACATCACAGGTACTGATCAACTGCAGGACCTCACCCTCTGCCATCTGCGTGGTCGCATCGGAGAGAGTTTTAAGAATCTCCAGATTCCCTTCGCGAACCATGATAGAGAACGACTTTGCAAAGAGGAAGTCACCGACCAGCACACTGGCTTCATTCCCCCACACAGCGTTTGCGGAATCCTGGCCACGCCTGAGGACAGCGCTGTCGACGACATCATCATGCAGCAGGGTTGCCGTATGAATAAACTCAACGACACTGGCCAGGCCAACATGAGATTCACCCTGGTAACCGGCAAGCTTTGCGCTTAACAACAGCATCATCGGACGCACACGCTTGCCGCCGCTGGCGAGGACATACTCGCCAACCTTGCGAATCAGAGGAACGCGCGACTCCAGATCCTTGCGGAACTGTTCCTCGACGCGCAGGATCTCGTCATTCAAAAGATTGAGCACAAAGTTCATAGTTATTGGTAATCCGAAGGGAAAATTATCGCTTATCCTAATGAATCCTCACGAAGCATGTCAAAGCTTTTTTCCTTAAAGCGAAAAGGAAATATAACTCGCGAAGAGAGCTACTCTGAGAGGGGCAAGGAAACTGTAAGACGCGCACCACCCAGAAGTGATTTTTGTATTGAGATTTCTCCATCCTGACCTTCGACCAGTTTACGACAGAGAGGCAAGCCCAACCCGGTTCCTTCGCCATGGGCCTTGGTGGAAAAGAAGGGCTGAAAGACTCTCTCTTGATCTTCAAGGGAGATTCCCGGGCCACTATCATCAACATGTATTCGGGCAGAACCAGACACTTTGGAAAGCGTCACTACAAGACGACCTCTTCCCTGCAACGCCTGTGCGGCATTCAACAACAGGTTGATCATCACCTGGCGAAACTGATCGGCGTCCGCAGTTACGGATAAATCCTCGTTAACACCAACGATCTTCAGATCGAGGTCTTTAAAAAGCTTCTGCGGCCGAAGTGACGACACCACCTCTTCGACCAGCTGATTCAAATCAACCCGCTCCCGATGGCTGTCCGGAGAACGCGCAAAGCCGAGCAAACCACCGGTGATGCGTTTACAACGTCGGCACTCATCGATGATGGCAGCAACATCCTCGCGCAAAGGGTCTTCAACCTGCAAATCTTCCAGCAGGAGTTCGGCATGGCCAAGAATAATACCGACAGGGTTGTCAATTTCATGGGAGACTCCCGCCGCCAGCTGGCCGATCGCGGCAAGACGCTCACTGCGCAGCAATTGCGCCTGCATTGTCTGCATCTCTTCGTTGGCAGTGCTCAAAGCATCGTTCTTACGGGTCAACTCTGCCCGATTCGCAGCCAGGCTCTCTGCCATATCATTAAAGGCTTGAGCCAGGGCCCCGATTTCATCACGGCTCTCCACCTCAATACGAGTCCCCAATTCTCCCCGGGTCAGGGAGTGGGCGCCATCGGTCAGGTTGGCAATGGGTCGGGTGATCCGCCTTGCGACAAGGCTGACCATCAGCAGACAAGCAAAGAGAGCCGCAATGGCAATCATGACAAAGTAACTGCGTGCTTCCAGAAGCCGTGCATCAATCGAGTCGTATGAGATCAGGTAACGAACCGAAATTACCTGTTGGCCGGTCGGTCCGAAAGCTGGCTCAATAAGGTCAAGCAGGCGCCTGCCCTCAGAAAGTTTATGGGTGAGCATTGTCGTGCGCTCGGCGGCAAGGCGGGCAGAGATATCATCCTGATCAAATAAATGCAGATCGAGATCAGGGAAATCTTCAAATGCGTTCGACACATAGAGACGACGGCCGGTTGCCGAAACCAGAGAGAACTGGACCAGGTCTCGATTCAGACCGAGAAATTCATGCATGTTCGCAATCTCAGCGGGCTCGTCCGGCGGAAATGAACCACGGAAGCGCTTCAACAGTTCTGGAGTTGCCAACCTGGAGAAAGAGAGGCTCTGACTAAAAAGATAGTCCTCCCACGCTTGCGCCTGGTTGCGCTCCAGAAGCATGAACGTGAGCAGCAACAACAAGGCAAGGATGCCACCCGTGTAAAAAAGTAATTTTTTAGCTAAACCAGTTCGCAAAGCAAAAACCCTCAAGCATAAAATTTACTATCATAATCATACTTTACTCGCACAAATGGAAGCCCAATCTAGCCATTTATCTGACATGTAATAAAAGTACAGACAGGAGTTGACAAAAATCCGGGCCTCCCGTATAAATAGCACCGTTTTTGTTATATTTAATTAGGCCTTGACAATCACGCGCTGAACCTTAAACTTTGCAACACATTAAATTGATTTCAGGAGGTGCTATGGAGAAGCAGAACTACAACTACGCCATTGTGCGCAGCTTTGTCATCTGGAGCTTGATCTGGGGACTGGTTGCGGTACTGGTTGGAGTCATTGTCTCCTTCCAGATGGTCGAACCGGACCTTAACTTCCCGCCGTATCTGACCTTCGGCAGGCTCCGTCCGATTCACACCAATGCAGGGATCTATGGCTGGGGAGTAGGAGTTATCTTCGCCACCTTCCTTTATATTGTCCAAAGGCTCTGCAAGACTCCGCTCTGGAGTGACAAACTGGCGAAATTCCAGCTCTACTTCTTCAACGCCACGATCATTGCTTCGGCGGTCACACTCCTGCTTGGCTACACCACCTCCAAGGAATACCATGAGATGGAATGGCCGATCGACGTCATGATTGTCATACTCTGGGTCGCCTTTGGGATCAACATCATCATGACCATTCTCAAACGCAAAGACGAGCAGATGTACATCTCGCTCTGGTACATGATGGCATCAATCGTTGGCGTGGCGATCCTCTTTTTGGTCAATTCGGCGGCAGAGCCGGTCTCCCTCTTCAAATCTTATTCAGCCTATGCCGGTACCAACGATGCCAATGTCGAGTGGTGGTTCGGCCATAATGCCGTGGCCATGGCCTTGACCGCCCCGCCACTGGCAATGTTTTACTACTTCCTGCCGAAATCGACCGGTGTGCCGATCTACAGCCATCGTCTCTCGATTATTGCCTTCTGGAGCTTGATCTTCATGTACCTCTGGACCGGAGCCCACCACCTGCTCTGGACCCCGGTTCCGGACTGGATTCAGACTTTGGCCATGGGCTTTTCGGTCATGTTGATTGCTCCCTCCTGGGGCAGCGTATTCAACGGCTACCTGTCAATGGGAGGGCAGTGGCACCAGATGCGCGAGAATTACCTGGTCAAGTTCCTGATTCTCGGCATCACCTTCTACGGCTTACAGACCCTGCAAGGGCCGATGCAGGCAATCAGAACCTTCTCGGCGTTCATTCATTACACTGACTGGGTCCCGGCACACATTCACATGGGCACCATGGGCTGGGTCTCGATGATCAGCTTTGCCAGCATCTATTTCATGGTCCCACGTATCTGGGATCGGGAAGTCTACAGCATCCCATTGGCCAACCTGCAGTTCTGGCTGATCCTGGTCGGGCAATTGATCTGGTCGATTTCCCTCTGGGTTGCCGGTGTTCTGCAAGCAGGAATGTGGAATGCCATGAACTCTGACGGCAGCCTGACTTACACATTCATGGAGACCATGGTTGAAATGTACCCCTACTGGTGGGCGCGCGCCTTCGGTGGAATCATCTACCTGGTCGGCCTGATTATCTTTATCTACAACATCTACATGACGGTCAAAAAAGGCGAGCCAACTGCCGTAACGACCGCAACTGCAGAAGGGAGGGCCTGATCATGTGGGAGAAGAAACCTGTCCTCCTTATCGTTCTGGCGACTTGCGCCATTCTCGTCGGCACTATCGTCACCATGGTGCTGCCCTTTGCCTGGGTCAACACCGAAGCGGACCGCATCGAGGGAGTGACTCCTTATACGGCCCTGCAGCAGGAAGGCCGCGACGTCTACATCCGCGAAGGCTGCAACAACTGCCACACCCAGACCGTTCGCCCCCTGGTCTCAGATGTCCTGCGCTACGGTGAGTACTCCAAATCGGGAGAATTTGTTTACGACCGCCCGTTCCTCTGGGGATCCAAGCGCACCGGTCCGGATCTGGCTCGACTCGGCGGCAAGTACCCCGATGAATGGCACTACAAGCACATGGACTCACCTCGTGCCATGGTGCCCATGACCAACATGCCTGACTACGAGTGGATTCGCGATTACCCCCTCGATCCACAGATGATCCAACGTAAGATGGAGACGCTTGATTTTCCCTATACGGCGGAGGAGATCAAGGCCCTCGAAGGCAAAAACGAAATGGATGCCATCGTTGCCTACATGCAAAAGCTGGGTTCGGACATACCCTGGCGTGAAGCTACGGAAACAACCATTGTCGGCGAACTGATTAACCCATACGCAGAGGCAGACCAAGCGACCATCTCCAGCTGGGCACCATTATTCTCTGACAATTGTGCGGCCTGTCACGGCGCACGAATGGAAGGCGATATCGGTCCGGAGTTGATCGGCGAGGATTATGATGATGAAATCCTGTTCGAACTCATCTACTCCGGCATCACGGATGGCGGCATGCCGAGCTTCTCAAGTCTTGGCACCGACAAGGTCTGGAAACTGACCAACTTCATCAGAAACTACAAAGCCGACGGGGACCAATAATATGGATCTGGCTTCCTTCGTCTACCTTGGCGTTACTTTCGGCCTCTTTGTTATTTTTGCCCTGATCGTGATACGGACTTACAACAAAAAGAACAAAGATAAAGGGGAAGTCGCCAAGTACAACATGCTGGATGACGATTAAACTTTGCCTGTCAAACACATTGACTTTTGACTAAAGGATATTCACATGAGCACAACGGACCCTCACAACGAAGAACATGCAGACGGTATTGTCGAAGATCGAGAGAAAGCCCCACCGGTCTACTTTAACGTTCTCTTTTATGGGCTGATCATCTGGGGTGTCGCCTTCATGTCCTTCTACCTCCTCTCTGGTTGGAGCTCGGACGCTGAGCTCAAAGAGAAGATGGCGATTCACAAGGGAGAGCAACCGGTACAGCAAGAAGCCGCGGCACCGACGCCTGCCCCGGCAGCGGTTCAGGCTCCTGCTGAAGTTGTTGCCGCAGACGGCCAGACGCTCTTCAAGAAGCATTGTGCCGGCTGCCATGGTGCCAACGGCAAGGGAGCCTTCGGACCTGACCTGTCTGGCGAATACAAGTACGGCAAGACCACCATGGCAGTGCATGAAAGTATCGCCTACGGGCGCCCCAAGAACATGCCCGGGTTCGAGGAAAAGCTCTCCCCGGAAGAGATTGACGCGCTGACTGAGTTTATCCTTAGCCTTTAAAACTTATAAGCGGCAGAGGGGAGATCTTCTGCCGCTTTTTGTTTTTTTTCAGGACCGATTCCCCTAGTGAAGGACCCGCTCCTCGCTTTGCAACTCCGGGGACACCCCACGAGCCCCCGGGACAAGCCCCTCAATGCCAGAAAAAACCAGCCACCAGACACAACCCAGACTGCTATCACCTTGGCGCCGCCGCTGCCAGTGGGCCGTGACCCTGTTATTGCTGCTGACCCCCTGGGTACAGATCGCAGGCAACAGCTTGCTTCGTGTTGATATCCCGGGACTGACCCTCTATTTTTTCGGCCAGACGCTCCGCATTGAGGAGCTTTATTTAGTCTTGATTTTCAGCTTGGCGATGACTCTCGGCTTTCTTCTGATCACCATGTTGCTGGGCAGAGTCTGGTGCGGCTGGTTTTGCCCGCAAACAACCTTAACGGATCTGGCAGAATGGCTAGCAACCCGACTGGGCTTACATGGAAAGAAGGGGCAAAACGAAAAAGGTTTCGGCAAAAAACTTGCCCTGCACTCTTTCTACATGGCCCTGGCTTTCCTCGTTTCGTCGAACCTGCTCTGGTACTTTATCAAGCCACTGGATTTCTTTGCCAAACTGGCGACACTGGAGCTTCATTACGCCACCGGGATATGCCTGACAACTGTTGCAATGATCATCTATCTGGACCTGGCATTGATCCGACGCCTAATGTGCAGTGAATTCTGCCCCTACGGTCGCTTCCAGACAGTCCTCGCTGACAAGTCGACCCTGGCCCTGCACCTGCCAACGGCTGAACTGGCGCGTTGTATCAAATGCAATTCCTGCGTACGGGTCTGTCCTATGCAGATCGACATTCGTGATGGCTACCAGGTCGAATGTATCAACTGCGGCCGCTGCCTTGACGCCTGCCGCCAGATCATGGCCAAGCGCAACCAACCGGGTCTGATCAGCTATACCTTTGGCACCGAGGGCAAAGGCTTAAAAGCCCTCGTAAACCTGCGGACCCTGCTGTTAAGCATGGTCACTTTGGCGCTTGTGGCAGTACTCTTCTTCGCAGTCCATCAGCGTCCAGAGGCTTCGCTCAAGATAGCTGTCTCACATATGGCCTCAAGTCGGACGTTGAAAGATGGCAAACGCGCCACCTTTTTCAATGCCTGGGTCAACAATCGCAGCAACAACCCGGCAACCTATGATATCAGAGCAAGACAGGCAGAGAGTGGAACGGCATTGACTCTGAAGGGGCGGACCAGTCAACTCAGTATGCAGGCAGGTGAGAACCTGCGTGTTGACTTTGTACTGGTAACAGCTGTTCCCAAAACCCGATTAGATGTAGAATTCATCCTCTTAGATCAAAACGGACAAGAAATGGCTGTCAGCCAGGCTTACATCGAGGAATAATCAGCGTAATGACGACAAAGAAAAACTCCTACCCTCTCTTCATAATCCTCCTGATCAGCTGTTTTCTCGGCTTTTCCGTCTGGTCGGCCATGCGGGCCATTGACGCGGGGCCAGAGGTCACCGACGCCGACTATTACAGCAAAGGCCTTAAGTACAGCTCAACCGTACTGGAAAAAAGAGCCGCAGCGGCGCTTGGCTGGAAGGTTGAAACGCAACTGATCGGGCGCACCCTTGAATTTCGCTTGAGTGATAAAGAGGGAAAGCCCGTCGAAACAGCCAATGGCGATATTTTTCTCTTCCTGGCCGGGTCAACAGCGAGCAAACAGCTGCCCTTACAGGAGACTGAACCGGGGGTCTACATTTTTAACCTGACAGCCGGGATGACAGGTGAAATGAACGCACGACTTGAATTCGAGCACGAGGGCGCACGTATTAACAGACAACTGCTTCTCAATCTGTAAACTTATGGTCACAACCGACACATGCATTCACTGCAAGCTGCCAATCCCTCAAGGAGACCTGGTCGTCGACGAAATTGACGGCAAAGAGCTGCATTTTTGTTGTCACGGCTGCCAGGGTGTTTACAGGGTCATCAATGGCGCGGGCCTCGGCAAGTTTTACCAGCAGAGAGACTGGCCTCAGGAAGGCGTTCCGGAAGGGGTTTTTGATACAGTTTTCGATGAAGCCCTTCTCGCCGGACACGTCTTCACCCGCAACGAAACATCTGCAGAGATAGCCCTGATTATCGAGGGCATTCGTTGTGCGTCCTGCGTCTGGCTGCTGGAAAAACTGATTTACAAGGTTCAGGGCGTTGAGACGATCAGGGTCAATTACGGAACCCATCGCGCGCAAATCAAGTTTAACCCCAAAGAAACAACGCCGAAAGAAATTTTCACCAACATCAGCCGTCTTGGCTACCTGCCCCACCCCTACACGTCTGGTGCTGCGCAGCGGGCGGCCGCAAAAGAACAGCGCTCACTCCTGATCCGCTTCGGCACAGCCGCCTTCCTCTCTATGCAGGTTATGGGATTCTCTTTCGCTCTCTACGGTGGCTACTTCCACGGCATCGACCCATCAATCCGTGAGACGATTCAATACTTTGCCGCAGCGGTCGCCACGCCCGTTGTCTTCTACTCCGGCTGGCCGTTTTTTTCCGGCGCCTGGCGTAGTATCAGGAACAAAGCAC
>JAOUDB010000082.1 GCA_029859485.1 Desulfuromonadales bacterium
GACGTTAAAACCCAGATGGGCAATTGCTGAAATTTAATTTCGTGCTTGTCAAAGGGTGAGCGGCCGTGCCGGTTCTCCGCCCGGCGTCTTATCGGTTTGCTCGTAACTCTGCGCTTGCCTGTAATGACCCTCCCTCAACTACGTTGGGCCGCCTTGTGCGGCCCATTTTTTTTGTTCTATAACCTGAAACAGTTTTTTAACGAAAAGGCTCGAAGGGGTAGTGAAAGTCCGCAAAGAAAACCACTTCAAAAAGCGAGAATAGTCACCCTTTGTGTCTTTCCTGGCTTTTCTTAGCGCCTTAGCGTCCAGAAATTGATTTAGTTTTGCTTTGTTTGCTCTGGAATTCTTGCCTTGTGCCGCATTGAAACGAGCGGCTTTGCGTTTGACTTGCCATGTGGCTTACTGTAGAAGATGTGAATATCAACCTGGAGAGAACTGATGACTTTATCCAAAGATCTGCTTGAAATACTGGCCTGCCCGCAATGTAAAGGTGAAATTGTGCCCGATGACAACCATGACAAGCTCTACTGTCATGCCTGTAAACTGGCTTACCCGGTCCGTGACGGTATTCCGGTCATGCTGATTGACGAGGCTCTCCCCCTAGACTGAATGCATGTCTCTTGAAAAAACTCGACGCCAATAAAATCCAACGCATCATGATCCGCTCGGCCAACTGGCTCGGCGATGCCGTTATGACCGTTCCGGCCTTGATGGCTGTCAGGGAAACCTATCCTGATGCCCATATCGCTGTCGTAGCCAATCCCCTGGTTGCCCAGTTGCTGGAGAACCATCCCGGCTGTGATGAAGTCATTGTTTATAATAAACGAGCTGAGCATGCCGGTGTCCTTGGCCTGTTGCGTTTTGCGGCCGATTTGCGTCGTCGTAAATTCGACTGCGCGATTCTCTTTCAATATGCCATCGAAGCTGGAATTATGGCATTTCTGGCCGGAATTCCCCGACGTCTTGGTTTTACCACGGATGGTCGTCGTATTTTTTTGACCCACCCGGTACCCTTTGGCGAAGCAGAGAAGGCGATTCACCAGACCGATGCTTTCCTGCGTATCGTTAATCACTATGGCATCAAGGCTGAAGAGAAAAGACAGCCCCTTGCTCTGCTGGATAGCGAGCGTCTCTGGGTGAAAGAGCAGTTACCCGAAGGCCCCGTCGTTACGATCAACCCCGGTGCCGCTTACGGCTCGGCAAAACGCTGGTATCCTGAGCGCTTTGCAGCCGTAGGTGATTTTCTTGCCAGAGAATACGGCATGCATGTGGTGTTGATCGGCGGTCCTGGTGAAGTCGAGATCGGTAACGATATCGCTTCTGCTATACAGGCTCCGGTGCATAATTTTGTCGGCAAAACGTCGGTCAGGCAGATGATGTCCCTGATCGATGTTGCTTCGCTGATGGTGACCAACGACTCCGGCCCGATGCACATCGCTGCTGGCTTCAATGTGCCGATCGTTGCGATTTTCGGCTCTACCAACCACACCACAACCTCACCTTTCAGTGACAGCTACCGCATCGTTCGTCACCAGGTCGAATGTTCACCCTGTATGCTCAGGGAATGTCCGATTGATCACCGATGCATGGATCGCGTGACGGTTGATGATGTTGTCGAGGCCGTGCAGTCTTTTATGCCGGAGCTCCTGCAAGTCGAAGCCTAGCGCCGCATCAACTACAAACTGACGCATCCAACTTGTTCTTTTCCTCGCCTGCTTCGTTGTGTCTTAAGCCACGTAGTAACAACTATGTGATTCAAGACATGCCTTGCCGGCGCAAAAGATTTCGGCGTTGCATTTACGTCATTTCATCATTGACACGACACTAGTCCCTGGCTGGTTTTCTTCTTCTGTTCAACAAGTATTCTTCTAACCCTCAGTTGAATATTGATATCTTGTTCCCCTTCACCGTAGAATGTGATTGATGTCACGTCACCTGATTGAAAAATATCTTCAGCGCCATGAACAGGAAACAGGCGGCAAAGCCAACCCTTGGGGTGGGCGTCTGGCTGTTGCCCTGATCTATCCAAATACCTACCACCAGGGAATGAGCAATCTGGGGCTGCAGACAGTTTACCGGATGCTCAATGAACGTGACGATACGCTCTGTGAGCGCTTCTTTCTCCCTGATTCTGAAGATATCGAAGAGCATCGCCGTACCGATTTTCCCCTTGTATCGATTGAATCCCAGCGCTCGCTCTCTGATTTTGATCTGATTGCCTTCTCAATCTCGTTCGAAAATGATTTCCTCAACCTGCCAACGATCTTCGAGCTCGGCCGTTTGCCGTTCTGGCGAGAGGAACGCACTGAGCGTCATCCACTGATCATCTGTGGCGGCGTCTGTGCATTTCTCAATCCTGAACCGCTGGCAGAGATCATGGACCTTTTCGTGGTTGGCGAGGCTGAAGTGACCCTGCCGCAACTCCTGAAGCAAATGCTTGATCCAGAGACGTCCGTGCGTAGCGAACTCCTCGCTCGAATCTCTCAACAGGCGGGGATTTATCAGCCGGCTGGCTACGACGTTCGCTACCTGGGGAGCGGTGAACTTAAATCAATGACGCCGTTAGAAGGACTTCCGGAACAGGTCGCTCGCCAGTGGCAGACGAACCTGGATGACAGTCAGAGTATGACCTGCGTAGCAACCCCGGATACGGAATTTGGCAGTATGCACCTGGTCGAAGTTTCACGCGGATGCCCCAAGGCCTGCCGTTTCTGTGCCGCCGGTTTTATCTATCGACCGTTTCGGGAGCATTCAATCGAGCACCTGCGCAAAGAGATTCTCGACACAGGTGATGAGGTCGGTAGAGTCGGCCTCGTCGCTGCCGCAGTCTCCGATTATGATGATATTGCTGCTGTCGGGCGTTCCGTCCTTGATCAGGGCGGTGAAGTGTCGGTGTCGAGTGTGCGCATTGATGCCATTACCCCGGAGCAGGTACAGGTCCTTGCCGATTCTGGCCACAAGACATTGGCCCTGGCTCCAGAGGCGGGAAGCCAGCGAATGCGTGATGTTATTAATAAAGGCATCGATGAGAAGCAAATCCTTGCCGCGGTCAAGATGCTGGCCGAAGGCGGTATCCCGAATCTCAAACTCTACTTCATGATCGGCCTGCCTTCCGAGGTTGAGTCCGATGTGATTGCGATTGCAGATCTTACTGTAGAAATCCGTCAGATTTGGGAAGAGGTCGGCAAACAGGCTGGTCGACTGGGTCGCTTACACCTTTCCGTAAATCCCTTTGTGCCTAAACCCTGGACGCCACTGCAATGGGCGCCGATGGAGAAGCGAAGCTTGCTTGAAAAGAAGTATCGAGTCTTGCAGAAACGTCTGCGCCCGGTTGCGAACGTTGAGTTGAATTTCGAATCTTTGCGCCACGCCGAGATCCAGGGCTTTTTTGCCCGCGGTGACAGACGCGTCGGCCAGACCCTGCCACTGCTCGCAGAAGGTGCCAATCTCAAGGCGGCCTGTCGACAAGCAGGTATCGATCCCGCTTTCTACCTGCATCGTGAACGTGGTGCTGATGAGCTTTTCCCTTGGGACATTATTCAACAGGGGGTGCAACGCAGCCATCTGCGTGAGGAGTACGGGCAGGCGTTGGCGGCGCAACCGGGGTATGTTTGTGCGCCTGGGTGCAACCGTTGTGGGTTGTCCTGTTGAATTAAATCCAAGTCGGGCCCCTGAACTCACAGCTTTGTCGTAGACGATGCTCATAGGCGGGACTTCCACCAAACCTTGTGTGGTTCAGTGGTTCTCATTGACAGCGACAGGGGCTTTTGTTAGGTAAAATTGTTCAAGACTTTTTTATCTTTAATCCTTCCCTTTCTTGAAGGAGCATAACCATTCAATGAAAGAGTGTAACAATTTCGACATGCCGTATCGTTTTATTCGTTTGATCACCTTCATCGACCTGCCCATCAATCAGAAGTTTCGACTCTTTTTTGTCGGTGTCCTCTTCTGGTTCGTGGGCGCCTGCTGATATCAACCCGTTGCAAAGGAGAATATTCATGGCGGATGAAAACCTGTTGCTTGAGAAAGATGGACCCCTGGCAACGATTACTTTTAATAACCCCAAGGCTCTCAATGCCCTGACTGTAGCAACTTTCGAAGGTCTGGATCGATTTCTCGCTGAGCTAGAGAGGGACGCCGAAGTTCGCGTTCTTATCCTCACCGGCGCAGGTGAGAAAGCTTTTGTTGCAGGTGGAGATATCAGTCACCTTGGTACCCTGGATGCCGACAGCGCTCGCGAGTTCGCGTTGCTGGCACAGCGGGTTATTGATCGGCTGGAAGCTTTTCCCAAGCCGGTGATCGCTGCTATTAATGGTTATGCTCTTGGCGGCGGTTGCGAACTGGCCATGGGGTGTGACATCCGGATCGCTGCAGATTCGGCCAGGTTCGGGCAACCTGAAGTCAAACTCGGCATAATTCCTGGCTTTGCAGGGACCCAACGCTTGTCTCGTCTTGTTGGCAAGGGGCGGGCCAAGGAACTGATTTTTACAGGTGAGATGATTGAAGCCGAAGAGGCTTGCCGGATTGGTTTGGTCAACCGCGTTGTGGCGAAGGAGAGCTTGATGGAAGAGGCGCGTTCTCTGGCTATGAAGATGTGTGACAAAAGCTCTTCGGCCATCAGGTTCGCCAAGGAAGCGATTGATAATGGCTTGGAGATGGATTTTGCCCGTGGCTCACGTTACGAGGCAGACCTCTTCGCTCTTTGCTTTACGACGGAAGACTGCAAGGAGGGTATCAGCGCTTTCATGGAGAAGCGGCCAGCTAAATTTTAAAGAGTAGAGAGGGCTCTTTAATCATTGTGCGTTGATGCGATAAGTCAGAAACGCAATTAAGGGTCCTCAATAGGCACACTTGCTTTGTTAGACGGCTTGTGAGTTGATCGAAAAAGCGTCGGCGAAAGGACAAATTTACAACCTGAGCAGACCGGTAGACCGAGGTTAAAAAAACACTCTCCCCGGAAATCCGAAGGGTGCGAAAATCGGTCTTGACTTATTTTCTGCGAGCCTGTAAAAAAGGCTTTCTGATCACGGCCGATCAGGCTGTCAGTGGGAACTTGTTAATTGTTTCTTTTAACAAAATCAAGCCCGCGACCAAAAAATAAAGGCCGCCGGTTTGGCGGCTTGCTGGTTTTCGGCGGTGTAGCTCAGTTGGTTAGAGCATGCGGCTCATATCCGCAGTGTCCGGAGTTCGAATCTCTGCACCGCCACCACACTGACAGAACCCTCTTCCATCTCCGGAAGGGGGTTCTGCGTTTCAGGTGATGGTTCTATGTCTTTACAGAAACGCTTTCAAAGGTCGCTTCTGAAGTCCGGTTGCATCCCTTCCGGCAGTCGCGTTCTTGTGGCTGTTTCCGGCGGTTTAGATTCGGTTGCTTTACTTACACTCCTTCATCAGCTGGCTGTTCCTCTACAAGTCTACCTTGAAGCGGCGCACCTTGATCACTCCTTGCGCCCTGAAAGCCGTGATGATGCACGCTTTGTTACAGAGTTGTGTGCCGGTCTTGGTGTTCACTTAACCCTGGAACGCCTAGATATAGCCGAGATGGCCCGGCAAAGAAAGAGCAACCTTGAGGAGACCGCCAGGGATGTGCGCCGTGATTTTCTGCTAAAAACTGCTCAGGTGCGTGGCTGTCATCTGGTCGCTCTTGGCCACCACGCAGATGACCAGTCGGAAACCTTCCTCCTGCGTCTTTTGCGCGGCAGTCGTGTCACAGGATTGGCTGGCATGAGGACAACAAACGGCTCTATTGTGCGGCCTCTGTTACCTTTCTCTCGTCAGGAACTTCTGGACTATGTCCAATCGGAAGACCTTGCCTGGCGTGAGGATCTGAGCAATCTTGATCAAAGCTTCACACGCAACCGTATCCGTCATCAACTGCTTCCAGCTCTGACAGAATTCAACCCGAATATACGTACGCAGCTTGTTGGCCTTTGTGAACAGATGCAGCAGGATGAAACTTTCTGGTCTGATCTGGTTGCTCGTGAGCTTCCAAAGTATGGCCAATGGCGGGGCGATGAATATGTTTTGAATCGTAATGGTCTGCTTGCTTTACCTCGGGCCTTGACGGGTCGTCTGGTCCGGGCCGCTTTGGCAGAAGTTCGTGGTGATTTGCGTGGTATCACTGCAGCCCATACTGCTGATATCATGACGCTACTCAATGAAGGGGGGCCGCAGAGAGCGCTGAACCTGCCCGGTGCCTGGGTCGCACGTCGATATGAAGTCCTTTTGTTGCGAAGAGAGGCTCCTGCAACTGTCGCCCCTTTTAACTGTGAGCTGACATCTGCCGGAGATTACTGTTTGTCGGAGAACCGAACCTTGAGCGTCACGCAGGAGGAGTCTCCTCTTGGCGAGAGCTGCAGCGTTGTTGATTTCTCCGCACTATCATTATCGTTCCCGTTGCATGTCAGGAGTTGTAAGCCGGGAGATCGTTTTCGTCCTTCTGGGATGAAGGGAACAAAGAAACTTCAGGACCTCTTTGTTGATCTTAAGTTGACACGCGAGGAACGCCAGAACGCCTTGGTATTGGTCAAGGATAATGAGATCCTTTGGGTTGTCGGTATGCGTCGGTCTGAGGAGCAGAGACCTCTGCCGGGCGAGCAGGTTTTAAGGTTTGAAGTTAAGACTAGAATAGACTCATAATCGACTTGTGAAAGGCGTACCGATATGATAAAGTTCCCAGTGCTTTTAAAACGCCAAACACCATATATTTCAGGTGTTTTCAGCCTTAGGGGGTAACGTGAATCAGTTTTACAAAAATTTGGCTCTTTGGCTGGTCATCTCGTTAGTGATGATCATGCTGTTCAATATGATGACCCAGCAGGGTCGCGACCTCAAACCTGTTCCATATACGACCTTCCTGGCCGCCCTGGAAGAGGGTGAGATCGCAGATGTGACTATTCAGGGTTCCAACCTTGAGGGAACCTACGCTGATGGCTCGGCATTCAAGACTTATGCTCCGGATGATCCCGATCTGATCAGTATGTTGCGCGCGCAGGGTGTCGCCATTGAAGCCGAGCCCGATGAAGGCAACAGCTTTTGGATGTCTCTTTTGGTCTCGTGGGGACCTATCCTTCTCTTGATCGCCGTCTGGATCTTCTTTATGCGACAGATGCAGTCTGGTGGTGGCAAGGCTATGAGCTTTGGTAAGAGTCGCGCCAAGCTGCTTAGTGAGTCTTCAGCCAAGATCACCTTCAACGACGTGGCTGGAATTGATGAAGCTAAGGATGAACTTGAAGAAGTCGTCGCTTTCCTGAAGGACCCAAAAAAGTTCTCCCGCCTCGGTGGGCGCATTCCGAAAGGTGTCTTGTTGGTCGGTGCTCCTGGAACAGGTAAAACCCTGCTGGGCAGAGCAATTGCCGGTGAAGCCGGTGTGCCGTTTTTCTCTATCTCTGGCTCTGACTTCGTCGAAATGTTTGTTGGCGTTGGTGCTAGTCGTGTGCGTGACCTTTTTGTGCAGGGGAAAAAAAATGCTCCCTGCATTATCTTCATCGATGAGATTGACGCTGTCGGCCGCCATCGTGGTGCCGGAATGGGTGGTGGTCATGATGAGCGGGAGCAGACGCTCAACCAACTACTGGTTGAGATGGATGGCTTTGAGTCGAACGAGGGCGTTATTCTGATCGCTGCCACCAACCGTCCTGACGTTCTTGACCCGGCTTTGCTACGTCCCGGGCGTTTTGATCGCCAAGTGGTTGTGCCGCGTCCTGATGTACGAGGCCGGTTCAAAATTCTCCAGGTGCATGCACGTAAGGTTCCTTTGGGCGAGGATGTTGATCTCAACGTGATCGCCAAAGGCACGCCAGGGTTCTCTGGAGCTGATTTAGAAAACCTGGTTAATGAGGCGGCTCTTTTGGCCGCACGAGCCAACAAGGAAGAAGTCAATCGACAGGACCTTGAGAGTGCCAAGGACAAGGTCATGATGGGTGCCGAGCGGCGTTCCATGGTGATCACTGAGGAAGAAAAGAAAGTAACGGCCTACCACGAAGCAGGTCACGCTCTGGTGTCGATGTATACTCCGGGTGCCGATCCGGTTCACAAGGTTTCAATTATTCCTCGTGGCCGGGCTATGGGGGTCACCATGTACTTGCCCGCAGAGGAAAAGTACAACGAGACCAAGATAGGCCTGAATATTAAGATCCGCACCCTTCTCGGTGGACGGGTAGCCGAGGAACTGATCTTCGAGAGTGTTACCAGTGGTGCTTCTAATGATCTGGAGCGAGCGACAGCGATTGCCCGCAAGATGGTTTGTGAGTGGGGTATGAGCGACAAGCTTGGACCGCTGGCTTACGGAGAAAAAGAGGGCGGAGAGGTGTTCCTCGGTCGAGATTACGGCCATGTCAAAAACTACAGTGAGGCAACCGCGTGCGCCATTGATGCTGAAATTCGAAAGATTGTTGAAGAGAACTATAAGCATACTCAAGAGATACTTACCAAATACAAAGCTGGCTTGATTGAGGTCTCAGAGGCATTGCTTGAGCGCGAGAATATGGATGGTAGCGAGATTAAGGCCATGCTCTTTGGTGAGGAAGTGCCTGCTGAAGACGTTGGCGACGCTCCTGTCGAGACAGCTGCAGTTGAGGAATGAATAAAGGGTTAGTCGCACATCATGGTTCGCTGCAAACCTATCTTGCCGGACGAACCTTGCGCCTCGATCTGCAGGCGCCTTGTATTGTCGGTGTCCTGAATGTGACGCCTGACTCATTCTCGGATGGTGGTCGTTTTTGCTCAGTTGCTGAGGCTCTTGAACAGGCGCGTAGCATGGCCCGTGAGGGTGCTGCACTGATTGACATCGTTGGCGA
>JAOUDB010000520.1 GCA_029859485.1 Desulfuromonadales bacterium
GGCGAAGTCGTTTTCGTCTCTGCCGGCACTCTCGCCAATGACGGCAAAGTCATTGACGATCTCCGTCCTATTGAAGACTAGACGTACTGCTATGCTTGATGACACTCTCCAGGGCTGCCGGGTCCTCGATCTCAGCCAGTACCTTCCCGGTCCCTTTGCGACGCGCCTGCTCGCCGATCTCGGCGCTGAAGTCGTCAAGGTCGAGCCACCGGCTGGCGACCCGATGCGCTTCTTTATCTTTCTCGACGATGACGGTCTCTCACCTCTTTACAAACAGGTCAATGCAGGTAAGAGCGTGATTAAACTCGACCTGAAAAGCAAATCCGGCTGTGACTGCTTTGCAGAACTGGTTGCGAGCGCCGATGTGCTACTTGAATCTTACCGGCCTGGGGTGATGGATCGTCTTGGCTTCAGCCAAGCACAGCTGCATGCACTCAATCCACGACTGATTCATTGTGCCCTTTCAGGGTTTGGCCAGGATGGCCCTGCGTCACACCGCGCCGGTCACGATCTGACTTACATGGCGTTGAGCGGTATGTTGCATCACACTGGTACAGTTGAAACTCCTGTTATTCCTTTTCCCCCCATATCAGATTATGCCGGCGGTCAGCATGCAGCCAGCATGGTTCTGGCAGGCTTGCTAAGAAGAGAACGCACTGGTCAAGGCTGCTATATCGACACCAGCCTTTTCGAGACGGTTCTTTCTTGGCAATCGTTTGGACAGGCTGGAGTGGGTCGATCAGGGCGAAGTCTTGAGCCAGGGCATGGACTGATTACTGGCGGCATGGCATGCTACCAGATCTATCAGACCAAGGATCAGAAGTTCGTTGTGCTCGGTGCACTTGAGGAAAAGTTCTGGCAAGCTTTCTGCCTTGCTGTTGATCGACCGGAATGGGTTGGCCGTCAGTATGAAAAGACTCCGCAGGCTGGCCTGATCAAAGAGTTGCGAGCACTTTTTGTTAAAGCATCTCGGGACTCATGGGTCGCGTTGCTTGCCGGAACCGATTGTTGTTTCGAGCCGCTGCTGAATCCGGATGAAGTGACCGGACATCCTCATGTCCAATCTCGGCAGTTGCTGGAACCGCCCCTTGGGAAAGCGTTGCCGGCGGAGGTTCGCTTTCCTGCCATTTTGAATCAACAAATACCGAGCAATCGTCAACCTCTTCGTGAAGTTTCTGCTCAGTTGATTGCGTCCAGATGGCAGGAAGGTTAATCTCTCTATAAGCGTAATCCAGGTTAACTTAAAGAAATAGGCCTTTCTGTCCTTATAAAGATTGGTTAATTTCAGGAGACCACTATGTTGCCTTTTCCCGAAATGAAGGATTCCACTCTTGCCCTTAACGACCATGTCGCAATCCTGACGCTTGCGCGTGACGATCTGCGCAATGCTCTCACCGGTACTGAGCTGGTAAGCGATATCGTCAATACTGTAGAGTGGGTCAACCGTTGCGAAGAAGTGGCTGTAATGGTCCTTACCGGAGCAGGTTCGGCTTTCTCCGCTGGGGGCAATATCAAGGAAATGCAATCTCGCCAAGGAATCTTTGCCGGTTCAGCCATTGAAATCGAGCAAAGCTATCGGCAAGGCATTCAACGCATGACTCTTGCCATGGGCAGGGCAGAAGTTCCGATTGTCGCAGCAGTCAACGGTCCGGCGATAGGGGCAGGGTTCGATCTTGCCTGTATGTGTGATCTACGAATCGCTTCTGACAATGCGATCATCGGTGAAACTTTTATCAACCTTGGCATTATTCCTGGTGACGGTGGTGCCTGGTATCTGCAGCGACTGGTCGGCTATCAGCGCGCTGCCGAACTGACTCTGAGCGGACGCCTGGTGAAGGCAGAAGAAGCATTGGCTCTCGGCCTCTTCCTTGAGGTCGTTGCTCCGGAACAGCTTATGTCAAGGACGTTGGAGCTTGCAGCTCAACTTGCCGCAAAACCCCGGCAGGCTCTCCGTATGACCAAACGTCTGCTGCGTATGGCTCGCGATCATGAACTCGATGATGTCCTCCAGACCTCTGCGTCTTTTCAAGGGATGTTGCACCAGACCGAAGACCACATGGAAGCGGTTAACGCATTTATTGAAAAGCGTACGGCCCGTTTCTGCGGGCGCTAGCTCGTGGCCTCCCTTTGGTTTTTTTGTTTATGTAAGTTCCTGTCAAGCAATTTTATACGGCTGTAAACAGTGGGATAAAGTGTCACCAACGCAACACCTGTAACCCTGCTTTTCTATTCTCATCTTTTCGCTGACCATTCCAAGATTATTCCCTGAGCTTTGAAGACCTCTTATCCTGTGCGGTTTATCGGGTAAATCAACAATTTCATTACTATTTGATGCTGACAGAACAGTGTTTGGTATCTTCCTTGCTCTATAATGTTGCCGTGGCTTAATAAGGTCGCGCGATGACTACAAATGGAACAGTCTATGGAATTCACAAGAGAAATTTATTGGAACGTAGGTCATGGCGCAGGGACACTTGTTCCGATGTATGTGCTGCTGTTAGCAGCGCTTTGTATTCTTGTCTGGGGTAGCTGGCAGCGCATCAAAATCTATCGTCTTGGCAGGGAATTGCAACGTACCGATG
>JAOUDB010000083.1 GCA_029859485.1 Desulfuromonadales bacterium
CAAGGTTGTCGGCCTGCAAGGAGATGAGCTCAAGGTTGCTTTGACCGCTCCGCCTGTCGATGGCGCCGCTAACAAGGCCTGTTGTCTCTTCATCGCCAAGCTCTGCAGTCTGCCCAGGCGTTGTGTCAAAATAACCTCTGGTGAAACATCCCGTCACAAGCGCTTGTTGCTTGAAGATACTGATTTTCTGGAAGTCACTCGTCTTGTTGAAGATTTGCTGGGGGGTTGACATCTGCCCTTAAAATCATTAGATTACCGACGAATTTTATTATAAGAGGTGATTCCTATGCCGATGTACGAATATCAATGTAAAGAGTGCGGGCTGGTTTTTGAGGCCCGGCAGAAATTTTCCGACCCACCGCTCACCGAGTGTAGAGAGTGTAATGGCGAAGTCGCCAAGCTGATCTCGCAGGCCGGTTTCGCCCTCAAAGGTGGCGGCTGGTATGATCAGGGTTATGGTGGCAAGGCAGCCTCCTGTGCTTCCGCGGACAGTGGTAGCGGCTGTGCAGGTTGTCCGAAGGCGGCCAACGAATAGAGCTTTGCCGAGGTATATTGATAAGGGGACGGAATGAAAATTCCGTCCCCTTATCTATTTGTCTTCTTGTGGTTATCTCTTTTGCTCTTGCTTCTCACTTGTCTGTGTTAAAAAAGATGTCACCAAACAATCTGAGCCTGGCTTGAGTAAAATGAATAAGCAGGTAACTGTATTGCTTTCCTGATGAACTTTGGTGCTTCGTCGGCATATGCGTCTGTTTTGTCGATGACCCAGTCCGCTTGCTTGCCTGCAAGGACTGCGTTAAACTTCAGATTCTTTGAGCTTTCACGCTTTCAACCATGATGTCTCCGGGACAATAGATGCCTCAACAAATAAACACCTTGTCGGAACTTGGCTGGAAACATTTTTTCCAGCAGCAGTTAAGTCTCGAGGAGTTGGAAACGACCACTCCTGTGCGGGTCTTCGCCCTGAATCGTCATCTGGTTGATGGCGTGGGAGAGGGTGGTCGCCAGCAGTTCTCGCTGCCTCATTCCTGGTTGCGTTACTCAGTAGAGGAGCTGCCGACCGTTGGCGACTGGCTGCTTATTGATGGCGATGGTCAGCCGCTTCGTCTTCTGGAACGTTCCAGCCTCTTCAAGCGTATGGCTTCCGGGCGTGATGCCCGCGTGCAGTTGATGGCCGCCAACGTTGATACCCTCTTCATAGTCACTTCCTGTAATGCTGATTTTAACCTGTCACGTCTGGAACGTTACCTTGCCATGGCCCTTGACGCGGGCGTTGAACCAGTGGTCGTGCTGACCAAAGTTGATCTGATCGACGAAGTCGAAAGCTATCGTGCTCAGGCGCGGACTCTTCGTCACCATCTGGCTGTGGAAGCGGTCAACTCCAGGGATGCGAGCGTGATTGAAACCTTGAGGCCCTGGTGCAGTCAAGGGCAGACTGTGGCCTTGGTCGGGTCGAGTGGCGTTGGCAAGTCCACCCTGGTCAACACTCTCTCAGCCGCAGACGTCCAGGAAACCGGCGCGACTCGCGAAGGTGATGCCAAGGGCCGTCATACCACCACCGCGCGTTCCTTGCACATCTTGCCGGTCGGTGGTCTTTTGCTGGACAGCCCGGGGTTGCGGGAATTGCAGCTGAGCGACTGTGAAGAAGGTGTCGCCTCGCTTTTTGAAGAGATAGAAGCAGTCGCTCGCAGATGTCGTTTCAATGATTGTCGCCACCAGGGGGAAGCTGGCTGCGCAGTTGCTGAAGCGGCCGAGAATGACGAACTTGATCCGCGTCGTCTCACCAACTATCTCAAACTGATTGCCGAGCAGGAGCGGGCTGCGGAGACCCTGGTGGAAAAAAGACGCAGGGATAAGAATCTCGGTAAAATGTATAGGAGGGTGCAGAATCAGAAACGTAAAGAGAATGATTAGGTCTTGCTTTCCTTGCGTCTCGAGTGAGCGGCGACTATGGGCGTGAGTGAGTTTGTGTCCTTCCGAGGCCACATCGTCGAAATGGGTTTTCCGGGGCGAATCGCTAGCCAGATAACTTTACGGTTAACGGGTTGAAGCGCTGCGAATAACCTTAACTGAAGTTTCTGGACAAAAAAAGCCCCACGGATTTCCGCAGGGCTTTTTTGTTGATATCTGTAAAATGCAAACTTAGATTTTGCAAACATTTGATGACTGGGGGCCTTTCTGGCCTTCAGTTACATCAAAACTTACTCTATCTCCTTCAGCGAGAGATTTGAAACCGTCGCCTTGGACTTCAGAGAAGTGTACGAACACATCCGGTCCATTGTCCTGCTCGATAAAACCAAAACCTTTTGCATCGTTGAACCACTTCACAGTACCTTCAGCCATTTTTAACTCCATGTTCCCTTAGTGGGAACGCTTTTGTTGTGCAAACCAGGTCTGCTTAAAAATAAAAAACCACACAACCAAAATAGGTTTGCGTGGCTCATTCGCGACCGATTAACATTTAATCTCGTCCAACAAACATCTTTGCACAAACGTTTAAGATACTGGACACTACCACATGCAATCTGACCATTGCAAGCTTAATCGTATTCAGAGAGTTATGGCTGCTTCTGATGGGTAGACTGAAGAGTGCTTTTAATTCGTAATCGTTCAATAACAGATGACAACACTCTGAATTGTTGTTGGCGACTTTTGATGAGCTTTTTTCGTTCCTTTTTTCCACATTTACTCACCCAGACATCTTTACAATCCATACCTCGTTGCGTATAGTCATACTTCAATTTATTGCCTGTATCAATGAATTTAATGGTACAGAGCAAGGGAGGTTTTTTTACGTGGATAAGATCATTGATGGTAAGGCGATTGCCGCTGAAATTCGTGAAGAGATTGCCGCTGATGTAGCGACGTTGAAAGTGCAGGGTATAACACCTGGCCTGGCTGTTGTCCTGGTCGGTGAAGATCCGGCCAGCCGGGTGTACGTGACGATGAAGGAGAAGGCGTGTGAAAAAGCCGGTATCTTCTCTGATGAGCATAAGCTCCCCGCTGAAACAACCGAAGCCCAGCTGCTGGCGTTGATACAAGAGTTGAATAATGATCCGCGTATTGATGGCATCCTGGTCCAGTTGCCATTGCCCGATCACATCGATGAGAGCAAGGTTCTGGAGTCGATCTCTCCGGCCAAGGATGCAGACGGCTTTCACCCCTATAATGTTGGTCGTCTGGTCACCGGCAACCCTCTTTACCAACCCTGTACACCCTATGGTGTTATGAAGATGCTGGAACATACCGGCGTTGATCTGAAGGGCAAGGAAGTTGTTGTGGTCGGTCGCTCCAACATTGTCGGCAAGCCTGTTGCCCTGATGTGCCTGGCCCAGCACGCGACCGTAACCCTCTGCCACTCCCGTACTCAAGATCTGCCGGGCAAGGTCGCACAGGCCGATGTCGTGATTGCAGCGGTCGGTCGACCTGAGATGATTAAAGGCGCCTGGATCAAGGAAGGAGCCGTTGTTATCGACGTCGGTGTTAACCGCGTCGGTGAGAAGAAGCTGGTCGGTGATGTCGAATTCGAGGCGGCCAAGGAACGCGCCAGCGCGATCACTCCGGTTCCAGGTGGTGTCGGCCCCATGACCATCACCATGCTGCTTTACAATACTGTCGAAGGTGCCAAGCGCCGCGCACAGCAGTAAGTAACTTATACCGCCCGTGACGACTTGTTCGTCCCGGGCGGTTTTGCCTTAATTGGGAAGGGTTGAGTTCTTCACCAGGCCCCAGCCCCCGGTTTAATATGATCATCAGCGAACTGAAACCTTATGAAGAACTCCAACAGGCCCTGGCCGACTTTGATAAGCTCTTTATTGTCGGATGCGCCGCCTGCGCTACGGCCTGTAAGTCCGGCGGTGAAGATGAGGTCTTCAAGTTTCAGGAGTGGCTGAATGAGCAGGGCAAGGATGCGACCGGCAGCGTGATCATTGATGAAGCTTGTCATATCGCGCGCGCGGCCCGCGATCTGCGCCATCACAAGGCCGCGGTGCAGGATGCGGACGCTCTGGTGGTGCTTGCCTGCGGTTCGGGGATTCAGTCGATTTCATCCAACGTTGATAAACACGTGGTGGGTGGTTTGAACTCCATGTTTCTTGGCAACGTCCGTCGCTTCGGTCAGTACGAAGAGATGTGTTCCCTCTGTGGTGACTGCATCCTCAATGAAACTGCCGGGATTTGTCCGGTGACCACCTGCGCCAAGGGTTTGTTGAATGGTCCCTGTGGTGGCATGGAGGACGGTCACTGTGAGGTTGATGCCGAGATTGAGTGTGCCTGGAGCCTGATTTACGAGCGTTTAAAGAGTCAACAACGGCAGGGCGTCTTTGCCCGGCGCGTGCCACCAAAGAACTGGAGTCGGCGCTTTCAACCAGGGCGCTATCGCCTGAAAGATGGCGAACGCTGATGTCGTTTTTATCGGAACAGCTTGACAATGGCCAGTTCGTGGTGACGGCTGAAATTGCGCCTCCCAAAGGTACGGATCTCAGCGAGGCATTGGCCGCTGTCGAAAAGTTGACAGGTATTGCTGCTGTGAACGTCACTGATAACCAGGGTGCCAATATGCGCTTGTCGTCGTTGGCGCTGGCTGCCCGGTTGCAGCAGCAAGGCACGGAAACGGTTTTGCAGTTGACCTGCCGTGATCGTAACCGCATGGCTTTGCAGTCTGATTTGCTTGGTGCAGCGTCTTTTGGCATCGAAAATCTTTTACTGCTCTCCGGTGATCACAGTAAGTTTGGAGATCATCCCGATTCAAGGCCTGTTTTTGACCTTGATTCCGTGCAACTGCTGGATATGGCTGCTGGGCTTATGGCAGGAACCGATATGGCCGGTAAGTCGCTTGATGGTGTGCCGGAGTTTTTCCCTGGCGCAGCAGTGAACCCTGCGGCTGAGCCCTTTGAACTGATGTTCCAGAAAGTGGCGAAAAAAGTTGATAGCGGTGCTCGTTTTTTTCAAACGCAGTCGGTGTTTGATTGCGAGACACTGGAACGCTTCATGCTCGCTATGCAGCCCTTGCAGGTGCCGGTGATAGCCGGTGTCCTGTTGATTCGCAGCTCCAGGATGGCTCGGTTTCTTAATGACAATATTCCCGGAGTTCAGGTCCCCGAGACCCTGGTTCAGCGTCTGGCCTCTGCAGAAGATCCTTTGGCGGAAGGGGTTGAAATCGCCCGTGAAGCAGTTGCCTGGGCACGTGACCACTGCCAGGGGGTGCACTTGATGACACTGGGACACGAGGACAAAATCCCCGCGATTCTTGCTTAAAGCATAAGGCTGGAGGTCGAGAGCATGCTCTTTAGCTCTTCGACTAATTAATCAAAGGCAACGGGCCTATAACCCAAACAAAGGTAAAACGCCTTTACGTCAAAACAGTAAGGGTTGAAATCACAAGACCAACGCAAAGACGCTAAGAAAAGCCAAGAAAGACGCAAAGGGTGACTATCCTCTTTTTTTGAATTGGTTTTCTTTGCGGGCTTTCTCTTCCCCTTCGCGCCTTTGCGTTAAATCCTTACAGCTTTTGTTTGGGTTGTAAGTCCAAAAAATAAAAAAATGCACCACAGAGTCACAGAGGGCACAGAGCAGGGCAGAGGCTTAATATGATTTGATTTCCTCCGTGTTCTTTGTGACTCTGTGGTAAAGCTTTTTCCTGGTTGTTGGCCACCCCCATTATTTAAGGAGATCTCCCTTGAAAAAGACCCCTTTGAATCAAACCCACCGTGAGCTTGGCGCACGGATGGTCGACTTTGGCGGTTGGGATATGCCGGTGCAATACTCCGGTGTCATTGATGAGCATCAGGCTGTGCGAGAGGCTGCCGGTCTTTTTGATGTCTCGCATATGGGCGAGGTGGAGGTCAGCGGCGCCAACGCTTTGGCTTTTATCCAGCAACTGACGATCAACGATGCGGCGAAATTGGTCGATGGCCAGGTTCAGTATTCGGCAATGTGCTATCCCGAAGGCGGGGTTGTCGATGATGTCACCCTCTATCGCTTCAACGAGTCGCGTTATCTCTTCTGCGTCAACGCCTCGAACACCGACAAGGACTTTGCCTGGATGCAGCAGGTCCTCGCCGAGTCGGCAATCAACGATGTCACCCTGACCAATCGCAGCGATGAGTTTGCCCAGATTGCCCTGCAGGGTCCGAAGGCTGAAACGATCCTCTCCAGCTTGACAGATGTTGTTCTGGCCGATCTGGTTTATTATCATTTCTGCGAAGGAGCTGTTGCCGGAGTGGAGATGATTATCTCGCGAACCGGTTACACCGGAGAGGACGGCTTTGAACTGTACCTTCCTGCTTCTTCGGCAGTAAAAGTCTGGCAGGCAATCATGACCGCCGGTACCCCGCAAGGCTTGTTGCCTATCGGCCTGGGCGCGCGCGACACCCTGCGCCTTGAAAAAGGATACGCCTTGTATGGCCACGAACTCTCCCGCGAGATTTCGCCCCTGGAGGCTGGCCTCGCCTGGATTACCAAGCTTGATAAGGAAGACTTCGTCGGCAAGGCGGTTCTGGTCGCTCAAAAAGCAGAGGGTCTTCCGCGCCGTCGTGTTGGACTGGTAATGCAGGAACGTGGTATCCCACGTGAGGGTTATCCGGTTTTTGTTGGTGATCGGGAAGTCGGTGTGGTGACCAGTGGTACCATGTCTCCGAGCCTCAAGGTTGGTGTCGCACTGGCGTTGGTGGAGCCTGCCTTTGCCCAGGAAGAGACTGAGCTCGAGGTCGCGATTCGTAATCGTCGTATGGGGGCCAAGGTGCAGCGGCCTCCTTTTGTGAAATAACTTAATCCATTAGATATTTTCTTTTCACCCCGGTAACGGGGGACTACAGACTGTAAGGAGGTTGTCATGGAATTCCCAGAAGAACTCAAGTACACAGAAGAGCATGAGTGGGTCATGGTTGAGGAAGAGCTGGCTGTGATCGGTATCTCGGATTTTGCCCAGGATGCTCTGGGGGATGTTGTTTTTGTCGAACTCCCCGAGGTCGGTACTGTTCTCGAAACAGGCAAAGCTTTTGGTGTCGTCGAATCGGTGAAAGCGGTTTCCGATATCTACGCGCCTATTTCCGGGACCGTGGAAGAGATCAACGAGGACCTGCTTGATACCCCGGAGATTATCAATACCTCTCCCTACGAAGATGGCTGGATGATCAAGATCCGTATGGACGACGCCGCTGAGGCTGACGCCCTGATGACCGCCGATGCTTACCAGAAACTGATCGCAGAGGAGAGCTGATGACCATGCGTTATATCCCGCACACTACAGGGGACGTGACTCAGATGCTGGAACGGATCGGAGTCGCCACCCTGGAAGACCTCTTCGTTGAGGTTCCGGAATCTGTCCGGTTAAAACGCCCGCTTGATATTCAGGAGCCGGCCAGCGAGACAGAGCTGCTTCGGGAGCTTAAAGCTCTTGCCTTGGGGAATGCGACTCCGGAGACTCACAAAAGTTTCCTCGGTGGCGGGGCTTATCATCATTTTATCCCTACCGTGATTGATCTTCTGATTTCACGCAGCGAATTTTATACGGCTTACACGCCCTATCAGCCGGAAATAAGCCAGGGAACCTTACAGGCTGTCTTCGAGTTTCAGACGCTGATCTGCCAGTTGACCGGTATGGATGCGGCCAACGCCTCGATGTACGATGGCGCCTCGGCTTGTGCTGAAGCCGTGCTCATGGCTATGCGCCTGACCCGGCGCAAAAAGGTTCTCCTGTCAAAGGCACTCAATCCTCGCTACCGCGGGGTTGTGGCAACCTACTGTCGCTACCTGAATATGGAGCTTGTCGAGGTTGCTGTCGCTGCCGACGGCCGCACCGATCTCGAGGACCTTGCTGCCAAGCTGGATGACTCCACCGCTGTTGTTGTGGCTGGTTACCCGAATTATTTTGGCGTGATCGAAGATGTTGCCGTCCTGGCAGAAAAGAGCCACGAACATGGCGCTAAACTGGTGACGGCGGTCGCCGAACCGATTGCGCTCGGTCTGCTCAAATCGCCGGGTGAACTCGGTGCCGATATCGTCGCCGGCGACGCTCAGAGCTTTGGTTTGCCCCTTGCCTTTGGCGGTCCCTATGTCGGGTTTTTCGCTGTTCTTCAGAAAGATGTGCGTGGCATGCCGGGACGCCTGGTCGGCGAGACCACAGACCTTGAAGGTCAGCGCGGTTTTGTCCTGACCCTGGCGACTCGCGAGCAACATATTCGCCGTGAAAAAGCGACCTCGAACATCTGCTCCAACCAGGGTCTCTGCGCTCTGATGGCAACCATTTTTATGAGCCTGCTCGGTAAACAGGGTTTGCGCGAGATGGCTGAGCAGAACCTTGCCAAGGCTGCGTACGCCCGTAAACAACTCTCAGGCATAAAAGGCTTCAGCCTGGTCTTTGATGGGCCTGCTTTCAATGAGTTTGTTGTTCGCTCCGAAGCGCCGGTCGCAGAGGTTCTGTTGCGTCTTGAAGAGGCTGGAATTTTGGGTGGCATCCCACTCGGTGAAGATTACCCTGAAATGGCGGATTGTTTCCTGGTTTGCGTAACAGAGCAGAATCAGCGTGAAGAGATTGACGCGCTGGTCGCTGCACTGCAGGGAGGTGCAGCATGACAATCGTAGGTACCAGTGGACTAGTCCTCAATGAAAAGCTGCTTTTTGAACATTCTAACCCGGGTCGCAAAGGCTACAGCCTGCCGAAGCTCGACGTGCCGGCAGCTGAGCTTCCGAGTGATCTCTGTCGCGAAGACATTGACGGCTTTCCTGAGCTTTCCGAGGTTGATGTCGTTCGTCACTTTACCCGACTGTCGACCTGGAACTATGGCGT
>JAOUDB010000084.1 GCA_029859485.1 Desulfuromonadales bacterium
TGATCACTCCGATCGCCATGGATAAAGAGCTTCGCTTCGCAATCCGCGAAGGTGGCCGTACGGTTGGCGCCGGTGTCGTCAGCGAAATTGTCGAATAATAAAGGACGAGATCATGCAGAGCCAGAAGATTCGTATTCGCCTTAAGGCGTATGACCACAAGCTGCTCGATCAGTCGGTCAATGAAATTGTCGACACAGCCAAGCGCACAGGGGCTCGCATCGCCGGCCCGATTCCGTTGCCGACTGTGATCAACAAGTACTGTGTATTGCGTGGACCTCATGTCGATAAAAAGAGTCGTGAGCAGTTCGAGATGCGTACACATAAGCGTCTGCTTGATATAGTCGAGCCGACACAGCAGACCGTTGATGCTCTAATGAAGCTTGACCTGTCAGCTGGTGTTGACGTTGAGATCAAGCTGTAATAGCGAAGTAAGGGTAAAGTAATGATTCAGGGAATTTTGGGTAAAAAACTGGGCATGACCCAGGTCTTTGTCGCAGATGGTCGCCGCATCCCGGTGACTGTTGTAGAGGCAGGCCCCTGTACCGTCGTGCAGAAGAAGACGGAATCCACTGATGGCTACAATGCTTTGCAGGTCGGTTTCGAGGCCAAGAAGTCCCATCGCGTCAATAAACCGATGATGGGCCACTTCAAAAAAGCTGACCAGGGTGCGTTTGCTGCCCTTCGTGAGCTTGCCGCGGACAACGTTGATGAATATCAGGTTGGTGACCAGGTCACCTGCGACTCGGTCTTTAAGGCTGGTGATATTGTTGATGTAACCGGAACCAGCAAAGGTAAAGGCTTTCAGGGCGTCATCAAGCGCTGGGGATTCTCCGGAGGTCGTGCAACACATGGCTCTAAATTTCATCGGGCCCCCGGTTCGATTGGAATGAGCGCATCGCCAGCACGGGTCCACAGAGGAAAGAAGATGCCTGGCCAGATGGGTAACGCTCGTGTTACTCAGCAAAATCTGGAAATCGTGGAAGTTCGTGCCGATCAGAATCTTATTCTGGTAAAGGGTGCGATCCCCGGGCCTAACCAAGGTCTTGTGCTGATTCGCAAGTGCGTCAAGGCTTAAGTGCTAATAGAAGTTTGAGTTCCGGAGTTTAGTTATGGCAAAGATTGCTGTATTTGATATTGACCGTAAGCAGGTCTCTGAGCGGGATCTCGTTGACGAGGTGTTTAACGCTGACGTCAAAGAATACCTCCTGCATGATATGGTTCGCTACCAACTGGCCGCTCGTCGTCAGGGAACCGCCAAGGTCAAAGGCCGTGGTGAGGTTCGTGGTGGCGGTAAGAAACCATTTCGCCAGAAAGGCACCGGTAATGCTCGTCAGGGCACGCCGACCGCGCCGAATCATGTTGGTGGTGGAGTTGCTTTTGGACCCACGCCTCGTGATTACAAGTTCAAGCTGAATCGTAAGGTCAAGCAGTCTGCATTACGCAGCGCTCTCTCGGCCCGTTTCAAGGCTGAGTGTATGACGGTAGTCAATGCGCTTGACCTCGAAAAGATCAGCACCAAGAGTTTCGCTGAAGTCCTTGACCGTTTTGAGTTAAAGAAAGCTCTGATCGTTGTCGATGGTGAGAATGCGAAGCTGGAACTTTCCGCACGGAACCTGCCATTTGTTAAAGTACTGCGTGCTGAAGGCGTCAACGTTTACGACGTCCTGAAGTATCCCAACCTGGTTATGACTGAAGGTGCGGTCGACCAGATTGAAGGAGCGCTGGCAAAATGAAACCTTTACATCAGATTATCAGGAAGCCCCTGGTTACGGAAAAATCCAACCTGATGAAGGAAACCGGTAATGTTGTTGCTTTCGAGGTCGCAATGAGCAGCAATAAGGTTGAAATCAGGCAGGCTATTGAACGTGCTTTCGACGTTAAGGTGCAGGAAGTTCGCACCATGATCGTTGCTGGAAAGACCAAGCGAGTTGGTCGTAGTTCTGGTAAACGTCCCAATGTCAAAAAGGCATATGTGACCTTGGCTGAAGGCACCATCGATTTTTTCGGTGTTTAGTAAGATTGATATCCATCTGACGGAGTAGTAATAATGGGGATCAAAAAGTTTAAACCGACATCTGCGGGTCGCCGTCATATGACAGCCTCGACATTCGAGGAAGTTACGGCGTCAACCCCGGAAAAGTCACTGTTGGCTCCGCTCAGTAAATCTGGCGGTCGTAATAACACAGGTCGTATCACCAAGCGTCATACCGGTGGTGGTCACAAACGTAAGTACCGGATCATCGATTTTAAACGTGATAAGCGTGAGATTGCTGCCAAGGTTGCTACGATTGAGTATGACCCGAATCGTTCCGCTCGTATTGCTCTGTTGCACTACGTCGATGGTGAAAAGCGTTACATCCTGGCTCCGGTCGGTATAAACGTCGGTGATGTTATCATCGCCAGCGAGACTGCTGATATCGTGCCTGGCAATGCAATGCCGATTCGTGCGATCCCTCTCGGTACCTGGATCCACAACGTGGAGCTCAGAATCGGCAAGGGTGGCCAGCTGGCACGCAGTGCAGGAACTTATGCAATGCTCGCTGCCAAGGATGGCAAGTACGCTCAGTTACGACTGCCCTCCGGTGAAGTGCGACTGGTCTTGCAGGAATGCTGTGCAACGATTGGTCAGGTTGGCAATACAGACCATGAGAACATCAAGATTGGTAAGGCCGGTCGTAATCGCTGGTTGGGCAAGCGCCCTCAATCTCGTGGTGTTGCCATGAACCCTGTAGACCATCCGCATGGTGGTGGTGAAGGTAAGAGTTCGGGTGGCCGTCATCCTGTAACCCCATGGGGTGTTCCAACCAAGGGTTACAAGACGCGTTCTAACAAGCGGACGGATCGCTTCATTGTCCGCCGTCGGACCAAGTAAGAGAAATAGGAGACGACCGTGGCAAGATCGATTAAAAAAGGCCCTTATATTGAGGGCAGCCTGATGCGTAAAGTCGAAAATGTTAGTGATGGCAGTGCTCACAAAGTGATCAAGACCTGGTCGCGACGTTCCACCATCCATCCTGATTTTGTCGGTATGACCTTTGCCGTGCATAACGGTAAAAAGTTCATTCCGGTCTTCGTGTCCGAGAATATGGTCGGTCACAAGCTTGGTGAATTTTCGCCAACCAGGACCTACTATGGTCACGGTTCGGATCGGAAAAAGAAGAAGTAATCATTAGCTGAGGAGTACCAGCGCATGGAAACAAGTGCGAAATTAAAATCTGTTCGCCTGTCACCACAAAAGACACGTCTGGTCGTGGACATGGTTCGCGGCAAGGCTGTACAGGAAGCCCTTAATATTCTGAAGTTTTCGCCCCAACGCCCGGCGGATGTTGTTGCCAAGCTTGTGCGTTCGGCGGTAGCCAATGCGGAGCAAAAGGGTATTGAGGATGTTGACCGGCTTTTTGTTAAGGCTGTGTTTGTAGACCAGGGTCCCGTCCTGAAGCGCTTTATGCCCCGCGCTCAAGGCCGTGCGACGAAGATTCGTAAGCCGACCAGCCACATTACGGTGGTCCTGGACGAGAAGTAACCACCTGAGGAGGTGTAGTTTTGGGTCAGAAAGTTCATCCAATAGGGTTTCGCCTAGGCATAATCCGGACATGGGAATCAAACTGGTACGCGGAGAAGGATTACGCTCAGTTGTTACACGAGGATCTCAAGTTACGAGATTACTTGAAAGAGCGCCTGCACCACGCTGGCATTTCCAAAGTTGAGATCGAGCGTGCTGCTGGTAAGGCCAAGATTAATATCTTTGCTGCGCGCCCCGGTATCATCATCGGTAAAAAAGGTTCCGAAGTTGAAGCTCTTAAAAAGGAACTGGCCAAGCTGACTGACAAAGAGGTCTTTATCAATATACAGGAAGTTCGCAAGCCTGAGATTGATGCCCAGTTGGTCGCTGAGAACGTCGCTCTTCAACTGGTAAGACGGGTTGCTTTCCGTCGCGCTATGAAGAAGGCCGTCACCCAGTCTCTTAAATTTGGTGCTCAAGGGATCAAAATTGAATGTTCCGGCCGTCTCGGTGGCGCTGAGATGAGTCGCCGCGAGTGGTATCGTGAAGGCCGAGTGCCTCTTCACACCTTGCGCGCAGATATCGATTACGGGTTTGCTGAAGCCAAGACAACATACGGCATCATCGGTGTTAAAGTCCTTATTTTTAAGGGCGAGATCTTGGGTTCCAAAGACCAGCAGAAGTAAGTAACAGGTCAGGAGTTTATTCGTCATGTTAATGCCTAAAAAGGTTAAGCATAGAAAAACATTTAAGGGCCGGATGAAGGGTGCTGCCCGTGGTGGCACGGATCTCAACTTCGGAGATTTTGGCCTTCAAGCAGTTGACTGCGGTTGGTTGTCTGCACGACAGATCGAGGCTGCTCGTCGTGCCATGACACGTTATATCAAACGTGGTGGCCAGATTTGGATTCGCTGCTTCCCCGACAAGTCGTTAACCCGCAAGCCTGCTGAGACCCGTATGGGTAAAGGTAAGGGTTCTCCAGACAGTTGGGTATGCGTGGTACGTCCGGGAATGATCCTCTATGAAATGCAAGGTGTTGATGAGGAAACGGCACGCGAAGCGTTCCGTCTCGCAGCACATAAACTACCAATGAAGACCAAGATCGTGGTTCGTGAGGAGGCCGGTCATGAAGCCTGAGGAACTGCGCAGTAAATCTGCCGAAGAATTGAATGCAGCGGTTGCAGATTTGAACCAGGAGTTGTTCAACTTAAAGTTTCAACTGCACACCGGACATCTGGAAAACACCTCTCGTATCCCACAGGTACGTAAGGAAATTGCCAGGATCAAAACTGTCCTTCAGCAGAAGAACAGCTAATCCGATCGGAAGAGGACGGCAATGACGAAAGAACGCGGAAATAAGAAGTTAATGGTTGGGGTTGTCATTAGTGACAAAATGGATAAGACCGTTGTTGTAAAGGTCGATGACATTGTCAAGCACCCTGTCTACATGAAATACATCAAGCGCAACGCCACCTATAAAGCACATGACGAGAACAATGATTGTGCTGCCGGCGACAAAGTCCTGATCGTTGAATCAAGACCCTTGTCGAAGGACAAGCGGTGGCGGGTTCGCGAAATTCTTCAAAAGAACGTTAGCGTTTAGGAGACACTGGCCATGATTCAGATGCAATCAACACTTTCTGTTGCAGATAACTCCGGTGCCCGGAAGCTCTGCTGCATTAAGGTTCTTGGCGGGTCCAAGCGCAAGTATGCAGGTATTGGCGACATTATCGTCTGCTCTGTTAAAGAGGCGATGCCCAATTCGAAGGTTAAGAAGGGCGATGTTGTCCGTGCTGTCATTGTGCGCACCGCAAAAGAGGTGAACCGTCCAGACGGTTCTTATATTCGGTTCGATGTAAACTCTGCAGTGGTTGTTAGCGCTGCCGGAGAGCCGGTCGGTACACGTATTTTCGGGCCTGTTGCTCGTGAGCTGCGTGCCAAGCGGTTTATGAAAATCGTTTCACTGGCCCCTGAGGTCCTTTAAGCTGGGAGTAAATTAGTCATGGCAGTCACAAAACTCCATGTGAAAAAAGATGACCTGGTAATGATCGTTGCCGGGAAAGACAAAGGCAAGAGCGGCAAGGTTCTTCGCGTTCTTCCAGAGAAAGAGCGGGTTGTGGTGGAAAACCTCAACCTGATCAAGCGTCATACTCGTCCGTCTCAGACCAATAATGAGGGTGGAATCATCGAGAAAGAGGCGCCTATTGCTATCTCCAATGTCCAGTTGCTGTGCCCAGGGTGTAGCAAACCGGCGCGCACTGGCATTAAGGCTCTTGAAGATGGTAACAAAGTTCGCTTCTGCAAGAAGTGTAACGAGATTGTGAATAATTAACGGAGTTTTTCATGGCAAGGCTCAAGGAAATATATCAGAACGAGCTGGTTCCCAAGTTAAAAGAGGAACTACAGCTTAAGAATGTGATGGAAGTTCCACGTGTTGAGAAGGTCGTTGTTAATATGGGCCTTGGCGAAGCGATCCAGAATGTCAAAATTCTTGAATCAGCTGTCGAGGAAATGTCCCGTATTACCGGTCAGAAGGCCGTTATCACACGTGCTAAGAAATCTATCGCTCAGTTCAAGTTGCGTGAAGAGATGCCTATCGGCGTCATGGTTACGCTTCGTCGTGATCGTGCCTACGAGTTCCTTGATCGCCTGATCAATGTTGCTCTGCCTCGCGTAAGGGACTTTAAGGGTGTTTCCGCCAAGGCTTTTGATGGCCGTGGTAACTACACTCTCGGTATTCGTGAGCAGTTAATCTTCCCCGAGATCGATATTGAAGAAATTGACAAGATCAAGGGAATGAACGTGACGATCGTCACTTCGGCACGTACCGATGAAGAAGGTCGTGCACTGCTTACCGGAATGGGCATGCCTTTCCGGAAACAGAATGTAGCAGCTTAGCGGAGGAATCTCGTGGCAAAGAAATCAATGCGCATTAAGGCTTCACGGCCTCAAAAGTTTGGCGTAAGACAGTATAACCGTTGTCCGATCTGTGGTCGGCCACGTGCTTACTATCGTAAATTTGATATGTGCAGAATTTGTCTGCGCAAGCTGGCGTCTGAAGGCAAGCTTCCAGGCGTAATTAAGTCCAGCTGGTAATTGGTTAATTAAGGAGCAGTATTCATGGCTATGACGGATCCGATCGCGGACCTTTTGACCCGCATCCGCAATGCAGGCATGGCGAAACATGCCAAACTGGACATGCCATCGTCCAATGTCAAGGTTGCTATTGCCGAAGTTTTGAAAGAGCTCGGTTATATCAAAAATTTCAAGGTGGTCAGTGATGACCTGCAAGGGATTCTGCGTATTTACCTGAAATATGATGAGCAGAATTGCGCTGTAATCCACGAAATTACGCGAGTATCAAAACCTGGCCGTAGGGTTTATGTCGGTCATGCAGACATCCCTCGTGTTAAGAACGGCCTGGGTGCTGCAATTTTGTCGACATCGAAAGGTGTCATGGATGATGTTGCTGCTCGTGAGGCCACTATTGGTGGCGAAGTCATCTGCACCATCTGGTAATTTCAAACGAACTGTAGATTTTTAAGGAGTCGATAAAGATGTCGCGCATCGGCAAGAAACCCATAAGTATCACCTCGGGTGTTAAAGTCACCCTGGATGGTCAAAATATTAAGGTCGAGGGCCCTAAGGGTAACCTTGAGCGGGCTATCCACGAGCAAATCGAGGTCAAGATGGAAGCAGATCAGCTGCTGATTTCTTCCCGAGTAGGGCAGTCCGGCGCAGCTTTGCAAGGCCTTTCTCGCTCCCTTATTGCTAATATGGTAGATGGCGTTACCCGCGGATTCTCTAAAGTTCTAGAGATTAACGGTGTAGGATATCGCGCAGAGTTGAAGGGCAGTAATCTGAACCTCTCTCTCGGTTACTCGCATCCCATTGAATACCCGCTGCCTAAAGGAATTACTGCTGAAGTCGAGCCCAAGGCTAATACAATAACTGTTTCTGGTATCGACAAGGAACTGGTTGGCGCGACCGCGGCTAAGATTCGTTCTTTCAGGGAGCCCGAGCCTTACAAAGGCAAAGGCATTAAGTACTCCGATGAGCGGATTATGCGCAAAGCCGGTAAGACCGGCGCGAAGTAAGCTGAATAAGACGAGGTGAGAACAGTGAAAATCTCAAAAGAACGGCGGGTCGCCCGCAAGAAGCGTCAGTCAAGAGTGCGCAAAAAAGTAACCGGAAGCGTAGAGCGCCCGCGTTTGTGCGTATTCCGTAGCACCAAACATATTTATGCACAGATTATCGAAGACGAGACCGGTAAAACTTTGGCTACTGCTTCTACTGTAGCTAAAACAACCGGTGACAGCGTCAAGTACAGCGGCAATGTGGAAGCTGCCAAAGTTATTGGTAAGAAGATTGCCGAACAAGCTCTGGCAAAAGACATTAAACAGGTAGTTTTCGACCGCAACGGCTTTTTGTATCATGGCCGTGTTAAGGCTCTCGCCGATGCGGCACGTGAAGCTGGTTTGACTTTCTAGGCTGCAAAGGAGAAGAGCGTTGCAACGCGTTGACAACAACGAAACAAATTTAACCGATCGCGTTATCCACATCAATCGTACGGCCAAGGTTGTTAAAGGTGGTCGTCGGTTCAGCTTCTCTGCCCTAGTTGTAGTAGGCGACGGCAGCGGAAATGTTGGATATGGTCTTGGCAAGGCGAAAGAGGTTCCCGAGGCAATTCGTAAGGGAGTTGAGAACGCCAAAAAGAATATGATCTCCGTGCCTATCCAGGGAACGACCATTCCTTACGATGTTATTGGCAAGTTCGGCGCAGGTAAGGTCATGCTGCGTCCAGCTTCTGAGGGTACGGGTGTTATCGCTGGCGGAGCGGCACGTGCGATTCTGGAAGTTGCCGGCATCAGTGACATTCTTTCCAAGTGCCTCGGCTCTAATAACCCGCATAATGTTGTTAAAGCGACGATCAAGGCGCTTCAGCAACTGCGCAGCCCGGAAGAGATTCGCGCCAGACGCGGTCTCGGGCAAAACAGCTCAGAAGCCAAAGCCTGAGCCGGGAGTGAATAATGTCTGAAATCAAGGTAACTCTCAAGCGTAGCGGTATCGGCCGCAACAAATATTTCACCAAGGTGCTCAACGGGCTCGGTCTGCGTCGTTTACAGCAGACTGTCGTGCTCAAGGATACACCTGAAATTCGCGGGATGATCAATAAGGTCAGCCACATGGTCACCGTCGAGGAATAACGCAAGGATAACCACCATGGATTTAAGTAATCTGCAACC
>JAOUDB010000521.1 GCA_029859485.1 Desulfuromonadales bacterium
TGTAATACTCATGGATAAATGCTCCGATAGTTAAATTAAACAGGGAAAAGCGTAACGCAAAGGCGCAAAGAATACAAAGAAAGACGCAAGGTTGAATAACAAAGAAAAGGTTCCCTTCGCGTCTTATTTTTAACTTTGGGTCTGCGTTAAATGCCATTGTTATAAATTTGGCAATTTAACGCGTAGGACTTTTTACTCGTTCTCATGCAGTCCGTCAACCCGGTAATCCTCGAGCATGGTGTTTTCCCCGTTGCCGGCGATGACGGGACCTGCATTAATCCCTAGGCCCATCGGCAGGGTCTGTTGGTAGCGTTCGATGATCTCTGGGGAAACAGTTTAGGATTGACTGGCTTCGATGGTCTGGAAGCAGCCCGGCAGGATGAAGAAGAGTAGGCCGTCCAGGGCCAAGGCAACCAGAGCGCACGAGATCATGTCTTGCCAATCTCCGAAGCGCTCCGGACTATGTTACGGTCGTTTTTGCCAAGGTACATCGCTTTGTCAGCCAGATCGATCATCTCTTCCAAAACTGTTGCGTGAATCGGGTAAGTTGCGTGACCTACGGTTGCCGTCAGACGACTGGTATTGTCATGGCCGGTTGAAAACTCGAACTCGGCAATGGTAGACCGGATTCGTTCTGCAACGAGTTTGGCGCCACGTGTGTCAGTCTCTACCAGGAGTGCGGTGAATTCATCACCACCGTATCGAAAGAGCATATCGGCATCACGGACACATTTACGCAACAACTCACCGACCTGACGCAACACGCCGCTGCCGACCAGGTGGCCATGCTCGTCGTTGATGATCTTGAACAGATCAAGATCGATAAAAGCCAGTGAAAATTCCAGGCCATAACGTTCTGAACGGCGGATTTCCTGTTCGAGAGCTATATGCAGGTAGCGGTGGTTGTACAGTCCGGTCAGATCATCCGTGTAAATCAGATCCCGGGCGCCCTGATATTGGCAGGCGTTGCTAAAACCAAGGGAGACCTGTTCGGCGAGAAAATTAAGATTCTGCTGTGAGTCTGACTTCGGAAGGTCGGAGTCGTTCGGGTTGCAAAGGACCACGGCGCCATGTTCCTGGTTCTCTGCCGTCATGGGGAAGATCCAGAAAGACTTCAAGGCCTCGTCGCTCCCGGCGACCTCGGGGATGTCTTCTCTCTGTAGGAGGGTGGGTGCTTCCAGCATCCTGGTTTTCTCGAGCAGTTGTTCCGCCAGCTTCTTTGCTTCGTCCTCGTCGAACCTTTTCGCTTCAAGATGGCTGATGCCGCTCTGGGTGGCAAGGTAGGCTAGGCCTTGGCCCTGTCCTGTTTCATTCAGCAGGGTGCTCAGCGATTCTTGAAAGAGATTGTCGATATTCAGCAGGCTGGAGAGATGTTGGCCTTTTTGGTAGAGACGGATCTGGCTATGCAGCAGACTGTTCTCTGCAATCAGACGACGCTGCTCAAAGCAGATTTTGACGGTGTGACGCAGTTGTTCAGGATTGCATGGCTTGAGGAGGTAATCTCGAGCCCCGCCTTTCAACGCCTGAATTGCGGTTTCTACTGTGGCATTTCCAGTGGCGAGGATGATATCCGGGGCTGGATCGAAAGAACGTGTGCGGCGGATCAATTCCAGACCGCAAATTTCGGGCATGACCATGTCGGTCAGGATGATATCGACTTTTGTCCGTGACAGATAGTCGAGAGCTTCTTTACCGGAGTCAACAGACTCGATACTGTAAAGGTCGCCCTCCGAGAGGATCTCGGTGAAGAGGCGACGGAAAAAAACTTCATCATCTACAATCAGAATCTTTGGCTTTGGCATACTTTAGTCCTTCTTCGATTAGCTTTTCAAGCTAGCAAACTCCTTGAAATGAGTCAATTATTATCCCTGTCGGTGTTGGTAACACGTAAACTGTCCGGGTTTGTAGCACAACATCTGTCCGGTTCATAATCTTCCTTAAGGGAGGCAATTATGAGACCGACGGAATTGCTACAGGAGATCCGGAAAATGCGCTTTGAAGAATCGTTTAGTATCTGGACCGAAGGACGCATCACGCAAGAGGAGGCCGCCCGCATGCTCGGCGTCTGTTCTCGAACCTTCCGACGTTATATCGATCGCTATCACAATAACGGCCTTGATGGACTACTCGATAAGCGTCTCACTCAGGCTTCGGCCCGTAAGGCACCTGTCGATGAAGTCGTGACTCTGGTTGATCGCTACAAAGACCGCTACAACGGCTGGACGGCCAAACACTTTTACGCGTGGTACTGCCGCGAGGGAGGAGCCCGCAGCTACTCCTGGGTCAAGAATAAGCTTCAGGAAAAGGGCTGCATCAATAAAGCGCCCAAGCGCGGAGCTCATCGTAAGCGTCGTGAACGTGCGCCGATGCCGGGAATGTTGATCCATCAAGACGGCAGCACCCATGAATGGGTTCCCGGCCAGAAGTGGGACCTGATCGACACCATGGATGATGCCACCAACGAGCACTACAGTCTCTTTTTCGTTGATGAAGAAGGAACGCACAGCAGTCTTCAGGGTGTGAAAGAGGTCATCCTGCAACGCGGGTTGTTTTGTTCCTTCTACAGCGATC
>JAOUDB010000085.1 GCA_029859485.1 Desulfuromonadales bacterium
TTAACGATTATTTCTTTTTATTGGCATCGCTTTTCCCCCCACAGACACATCTAGGCAAAACTTTTACAGCATTGATTTATTGTAAGCCTCAGAAAACGAAACTCCTTTTAACACTTCAACATAGTAGTCTGCGCCCCTGATGAGTATTCGAAACTGTTCGGGGTTATCAAAGAATGCTTCTGCCTCTCGCAAGAACTTTTCCGAACAACCGCTCATATTAACCAAAACACACTCATTCCCTGCTCTTGTTTTTATGGGTGCAAGAGAAGATCGCTTATATAAGTGGTTTATTAATGAAATTGAAGTGGAGTCGTATTCTTTTGACTGGTCTTTAACACAATTCATGTCATGCCCTCCTTGCATACATAAACAATTCAGCACAACTCATGCCATGCATTAACGAGCACAATTTATTGTTGTTATTTAATACCTTGGCTAATTCCTCTGTAAAAAAAACTAGAGAAAAGGTGAAATTGCGCAAAAAATGCTTCGTCGAGCAGACAAAAAGTGTCAGTAATGTTTGCCAATTATCATAAGAAAATAGATTCCGTGTGCCCGAACTCTAGAATGTAAGAGTGTCACACCCAGGAAATGAAGGCTCTTTTGTTCCTTATATATCGTGAATTTTAAGAACCTCTTAGTTTGTTTGATTAATTATGTGATCAGGCCGTTTATCGCCTTCTTTTTGATGAAAACCCCTCGTCAGGTATCGCTTGACTTGAGCCATTCAAGGGCAACATTTTTATCCTGGTAGAAAAAGAGTTTAATTTACGGTACGAAAAAAATGGCCAGCAGCGCGTGGCAAGACAGACAAAAATTCACTATTTGTTACGACTGCATTTTTTTAATAAGATGATGGTTATCTTTGACGAACCTTATACGAGAGTTAATTACAAAGATTCTTCAGGCGTAATGACCAGGCCATTTTCGTCGAGCATAAGTTCGTTGATTGACATTCAAATCTCCACTTATGAGAATGTGTCTGAAGATGAAGAGTCCTTTCCCTCAAGGATGAACGTAAGACATTTTTAGCAATCGTCATGGGTACAGATGCCGGGTCATCAAATACGCCATACTTCTCTTTACTACACCAGGCACAGATATTGACTATTTTTGTCGATCATTTATCACTTATCCATTCTCCCCTCAAATATTAAAATTTACATACTACTAGCAAGTTCAAATTATAATTAAGTGTCCGGTAGGCGACATATTGTTTGGCGGGTTATCCCCTTTATTTCTTACCCAAAGACGTCTTTTACATCGATAACCCAGAGTTCCCCGGCAATAAATGTTAACAAAGTAAAGATATTGACTACCACAAGATGGACCTTTGTATTGTAAGTAGAAGGAGCACGACGAATGTAAATCGCATATTTTTCCTTCCTCCAAGGTTTCTTTATTATTATTTGATGTTTGTGCCCTATCTCGTAGCGTTCTCCAATTGATAAACCTCTTTATCTCCTCTTCTGCAATTGATGTGAGATTTACAAATTCTATCCCTACCCCTGAAGGTAAAAGTGGTTTGCGAGAAACTAGCGATGGGTTAACCCAAGCAACTCTCCCCTCACAGAAGACTGCATAATCCAACGTTGGAAGATTTATCAGTAAAGATACATGTTCACCCAAATTGAAAGGTAGTTCTGTTTTAAGGTATAGGCCACCAAGGCTTAAATCGGAGCTGTTTCCCGCAAAGGTTGTCGATTCGCATGGCTTATACTGAATAGGAATAGATACTTTTAAACGGTTCGATATTTGCCTGCGGTTAAACTCTGCCATTGTTGCTCCTAAAGTCTTGTAAGGAATAACCTGCGAGCCTTAAAGATTGTAAGTGCAATGGGCAGGCCAAGCTTTATATGTTGCGATTAAGCGTATTTATGGAAAAGATGCTGATTTTTTAGAATCAGCAAGAGTGATATAGCAGTGAGCATGTGCTGAATTTTGTCATTAACTGAATGCTAGCGTGCTTGTCATTTACTTATGTGAACAGTCCATGTTGACTCTGACATATAGAAAAAGCCACCAAGGATCCGTCCCCTGGTGGCCATCATTTTGTCTTCCTAAACACCGCTACCAATAATAAGCCGGTTTTCTTTTCGGAAATCGTAATATTTAAGGAACATGTGAGAGACCTTCCCGAAGACGTTCTTCTCTTTTGTCCTCTATTCCATCCTTTTATAGGGATTTGACAATCGCACTTCTTCGAGTTGAAAACACAGTTCTCCTGCTAGCGAATACTTTATTATTTAGTCAAATGGCGTATGGAGTTGACAATTTCTGTTGTTTTTTTATGAAAATGACTTAACGATTATAAAAAAAATTCTATACAAAGTTCTGTTTCGGTACGGGTTTATCAAAAATAATCAACACTAAATAAACTTTGGTACACTATGTGCCTTTGATCAAATTGGACGATCATTGGTTAATAAGGTTTAAATCTCCGATAAAGGCAAAGCTAGAGAAATCTAGTGACGCAAAGCCACGGGTCCAATGTTAAGGACAGCCGGGTTGCCGAAGAGATGAGTCACATTTCTTGGAACCCAGCAAATATGGTATTCAAGGAGCGCTCATCTTCGGCAGAAGATGAGCGCTTTGGTTTTATAAACTACTCTCATCTTCCATGTGTATGTATTAAATTTAATCTTGTTTGGCAACTACCACAATTTTCAGGAGGAAAATGATGAGAAATCTTAATGCGAAACCTCTTTTAGTGGCCCTGATCGGTTCGCTGGTAATTTCAGGGTGTGCAAAACCTCATGCCACGGATGACATTGCATCTGTGCCTAAGCCATCTTTAGACATGGCCTCAGCATCTCATACAACTTCTTCGGGACCAGTGGAAACTAACATACAGCCTGTTCAACCTGCCGATATCCAGGTTGCTCTTGACCAGATTTATTTTGCCTATGACCAGTCAACTTTATCTGAACAAGCTCGTGATACCTTGGCGACGAATGCGGCACTCCTGCAGACAGTGCCTAAGTTAAAGGTTAGAATTGAGGGGCATTGCGATAATCGCGGATCGGATGAGTACAATTTGGTGTTAGGAGAACGACGTGCCCAGTCGGTGCGAGCTTATCTCGTATCGCTCGGTATTGCACCTGAACGTCTTGTAACAATCTCCTTTGGCGAGGAAAAGCCAATTGAAAAGACGTTTACTGAAATGGCTTGGTCAAAGAACCGCCGGGCCGAATTCAAGATGCTTAATTGATGCCTCTGCGATGAGGATGAAGTGGGCAGCACTTGCCACCGCTCTATTGTTGGAAGGCTTTTTTGTAAGCTCGAGTAAGAGTGGAGTCATATTATAGATTAAAGACATATGCATACAAATCTCCGATAAAGGCAAAACCAGAGCAATCTGGTGACGCAAAGCCACGGATCCTGGATACAGGACAGCCGGGTTGCCGAAGAGGTGGGCACCATTTCTTGACAACCGGTAATCCTGGATTTTTCAAGAACGCTCATCTTCGGCAGAAGTTGGGCGTTTTTTTATGAAAACCAAGCTCGTGTGCAGCGCAATCGCACATAAGGGGGAACCGTTGTCAATATCAAGTTCCAAACACTTTTATTCATACAATGCTGTGCTTGCTCTGACCGGGCAGAGGATGGCTTTATGAGCACGAGCAGTCGGTTAGAACAGTTCTTTGCCTGTTTCGCCCGACCACTTGGGAACACTTTGGTGTTGCCCATAATATTGCTCTTTGTCCTTATTCTCGGCAGTGCGCTCCCGGCGTTGGCGGCAGAAAAGTTCTGCAGTGATTATCCAAATGGAATCATCGACGGCAATGTAGACCCCGTCCCGGTGCAGATCACGATCGATCGCGATTGCACATTCCAAAATTGGCCGGAAACCAACCAGCTGACCAGCACCCTGAATTTCCATACCAACGACCCTTCGATCTATCTGATCATCTTCGACAATGTCATCTTCACGGGTCACATGGCTTGTGCCAATGTCTACCACAGAATCTGGTTTGCGAACGGCTCGGACTATGGCTCCAGCAACTCCTGCCAGGACCTGTTTATCCCTGTTGAGAGCATCGTCAAACAGTCCCCTGGGCCTGTTGCCACAATCGGCGAACCCTTTACCTACACGTTGACTTTGCCATCAATGACGCTGGTCGGCGGACCGTCACTCAACGATCTGCACTCTGTCACCCTCTGGGATGATCTCACTGCAACAGGAGCAGACCTGACCTTTGTGAGTCTCAACGCTTATCTCAAGAGCACGGGCGCCCCGGTCACCCTCGTGCCTGAAACCAATCCGCTGGCACCAGGTGGCGTATGGACTCCCAAAAACCTTTCTTACCAACCATATGCGGGTATCTTGCCGGCCGGTGAGCAAATTATTGTCGAAATCACGGTTGTTCCCGACAATACACCGGCAAATGCAGCGGGTAGAACATTCGTCAATACTGCCAAGTGGTGGTTTGGCAGGCTCATTCAAGGCGAGTTCTACGAGCCACTACCAGGAGAATGGGGCGTCTCTGAGCCAATGACGATTGCAGAGCCCCGTCTGGTGGTCAACAAGTCAAGCGATGAGACGGCAGTCAATCTCGGAGTTCCGGTAACCTTCACCATTGGTATTCAGAATATCGGTGGAACCGAGGCCTGGAACACCACGATCATTGACCAGCTTCCGCCGGATATGTGTGAGCTGGATCCAACTGTGGCGCCAGGGTTTGCCTCCAGGATTGTCGAGGCTAGTGGTACAACGGTCGCGGATTTAGTTCTGGGTACCGACTACTCAGCCACATTCAACGGAAAGCCTTCATGTACGCTCAGTCTCAACATGATCTCCGACCGGGCGAAGATCGGACCTCTCCAGCACCTTGTTGTCTCATATCAAACCCAACTCAATACAGACGTCACTGATGGATTGGATCTCATAAACGTGGCCGGAGCCACCCAATGGTTCAGTGCCGATCCTGGCTCCACTTTCGGGTATCGAACCTTTAACCGCACCCTTAGTGACGGTACACCCAGTGTCGTTGATCACGAGGACAGACAAATAGTTACGACGGCACTGTCCGGTTACTACTTCCAGAAGACTGTCGAGAACTTATCCAACGGTACCAACCCGGCAACGACAGCAACTGCAGGCGACCGTCTGCGTTACCGGGTACGACTCTTCAACGTAGACGAGACGATCAACGGGGTCACAATAAGTGACCTGCTTGATTTGAACAGTTTCGATCCCAGCACGTTCACGATGTTTGGTCTGCCTGTGGGCACTTCTTACAATTTCAACCCGATCACCGGTTTACTTGAGATTAGCGGCGACTCTGCGCCTCTCAATATCGCGGTCGGAGAAGAAATCGTGTTCGAATTCGAGATCATTCTGTCAGCCTTTCTTACTGACGGCACCCTGGTCAGCAACCAGGCCACTCTGTCTGCAACGGGAATCAATATCTTCAGTGACGACCCCTATGTAAATGGCATCTCCCCGCCAAGTGGTGATCCGCCGCCCGATCCCACGGTCGTGTTGATCCAGACCGCCGGTCCCCTGTCGAAAGTGAACACGCAGGCGGTCGGTACGATCGGTGAGCAATTCAAGTACACCATCAAGGTGCCCGCAACACCCGTCGATATTCCTCTTTACGACGTTCGCATTACGGACAACCTTCTTGCCTCCAACGCTGATATGCGCTTTGTCAGTGCTAACGTTGTCTCCCCAGTCAATTGGGCTCTCAGCAATATCGGCACAGCCACGGTTCCCGTAATCGTCGACACGATAACGGGGATAGATATTCCGGCCAATTCCCAGGCAGAAATCGAAATTACTGTCGAACTGCAGAATTCGTCTGTAAATCAGGCCGTCGGGTTGTTCAACAATAGAGCGGACTATTCTTACAATCGGATCAACGGCAACGAGACAACCCGAAAAAACGGCGAATTCGGCAGTACCACCAACATGTCCGTGGTCGAACCGTTCCTGACAATTGCTAAGGCTGTGAGATTTGTCTCGCCAGCGGGTAAACCTTCAAACGATCCTGGTCTGGTGGGCGATATCCTTGAATATACAGTCACTGTGACCAACATCGGCAACTCCACGGCATTCGATGCCAGCATCATCGATACGCTGCCGGGAAACGTCTCCCTGGTAGCGGGGGCAACTACGTCTCAGATTAACGGGGCCGCGGTTGCCGGATTCGTAGTGGAACCATATATAAGGATTGATGGTACGTTGGTGTGGGGACAGGAGAACGGGGACGGAACATTCGACATTCCCGTCGGACAATCCTTGGTTTTGAGCTATCAGGCGACCATTGGCTCCTTGACAGGTGGCCAGATCGATAACAGCGCCTACGTTGACTGGACCTCCCTAGACGGCACCAGTACCAAGGAACGGACAGGAGCAGGCTGCCCGGTAATTACCCAACCTAACAACTATTGCGCTGGTCCGGCCACGGTCGCTGTCAGTACCATTGACAATACAGCCATCGTAAAATCCGTCACGGGTGACTCTTTCGCCGAGCTCCCCCCCAGTCCAACGGATCCGGTCGTGCGGGTCGGTGACACGATCACCTATGAGTTGGCCCTCAGTCTGCACGAGTTCATCACGCAAAACGTGGTCGTCGAGGACGTACTGCCAGAAGGTCTGTTTCTGGAAAGTTTCGTGATCCTCAGCGGGAGCAACTTCAGTTACACACTGGCGGCAGAGCCTGCGGCCGGTGATACCGGAACCCTCCGCTGGGAATTGGGTGATATCACCAATACGCCGAGCAACGACGGGACACCAGTGGACTCCTTGGTGCTCCGCTATGAAGCAAGGGTTGTCGTTGATGTACCCCCTGTGGGTGTGGCTTATGACACAAGCATCCTGCGCCAGAACCAAGCGCAACTATCCTATACCAACGGAGATCCAAGTGTTAATCCGGACCGGCTGAAGACGACGGCGACAGTCGATGTTCGCCAACCGCGGATGAGTGTCCTCAGCAAGGTTGATCTGGGCAGCGGCCGAATGGGCAGCGGCAGTCAGGCGGATCCTTATCAGGTTAACATTTCTAACGACGTGATGAATTTCCAGATCACGTCCTGTAACGAAGGTCAGGCGCCAGCGTACGGTGTCGTGATTACCGACCTGCTCGCTGCGCAGTTTGACGAGGGCGACCTGGCAACAAATCCTCCCGTTGTGACTGTCGGCACGGCGAAGCTGGCGGCTGGGGGTGATTACTCCTACACCGCGCCATCACGTGGAGGAGAGGTGCAGATCGCCTTGTCTGACAATGTTCCCGTCAACCCGGGACAGTGCGTTACCGTCAACTACGATATCGGTTTCCACACCGATCTCACAACATCGACGACTTGGAGCAACCAAGCCCGACTGAACGAGTACTGGTCACTACCAATGACGCAACCGGGTCGTCAATACGTCCCCGTCGATTTCGCGGAAGTCTGGATGGCCAACCTGGTCAGTGAAGAACAGTTGCTAAAAACTTTGGTGTCGCCGGCGGAAGCGACTATCGGAGATGAGGTTGTCTACCAGATCAGGGTGCCTGCTGTCCCGGTCAACCGGGCCCTTGATAATATTGTTGTCACTGATAGCCTGAACGCAACCTTAGAGTACGTCAGTGCCAGTGCCCTGGACAGTACGGGTATAACAGTGCCTCTGACCGACAACAGTGTTGCCCCCGGGCAAGTGAATTTGGGAATCGCAACCATCCCGGCCGGAGGCCAGGTGATCATCATGTTGACGACGCGGGTCGTCAACAATGATCAGGCCAACGCCGGCGTCACTTTTTCCAACATTGCCTCTTACACTTACACAGACAAATCTGCTGAAGTGGATACGTCTTCGACCAGTAGCCCGCTGTCCCTTATTGAACCGTCGGTTGTCATCTCCACAACCGTTGCCAATGTTTCCCGCCCGGGAATCCCACCTAAGGCTGGAGATATCCTGCGCTACAGCGTGAACTTCACGGCAAGCGGCGGGGTGCCCGGAGATGACTTCGCCGACGCCTTCGATCTCGGTATTGTCGACAGTCTTGGCCTGGGACTGATCTACCAAAATGATACGGCTACGGTCAATGGCACAAACAACACGATCACTGACCCGACGGTTACGGGAGATGGCACCTCCATCGCGCAGACCCTGACCTGGAATCGGCTTGACGCTACCGCCGATATCGACGTCGCCGAGGAAACTACGGTTACGGTGACCTACGACGTGCTGGTGGCGGATGACGTGCTACCCGGACAATCCCTAACCAACAGTGTGACCACGCAGTGGACCGGACAAAACGGTGTCAACGATTTAGAACGCTCCGGTACCGGTACCCCGCTTTTTAACGACTATTTCACCGGGCCGGCGACCACGAACCAAACGGTCGAGGTCGCCGTATCATTCGTCAAGTCCGTTGCCAGGTTGACTCCCTCCGGCCAAGTCCCGGGTGACAACGCTGAGCCGTCGGACACGCTCCGTTACACCCTTGTCATTACCAACCAGAGCATCGCGCCTTTGAACAACGCGGTTTTAACAGATCAACTGGCAGCCTATTTCGTCCCCGGCAGCTTGCAGATCGTTCGTGTCGTTAATGAAAACAACGTCGCGGTCAGCGTTGATACCACCCAAACCGATTCAGGCGGCGGTCCAAACGGCACGGGGATCGTTGATGTTCGCAACTTCAACCTGGCAGCGCAGGGACAACCGAACGATACGCTGACCGTTGTCTTTGAGGCCATTCTCGCACCCGTGATTGACAGCAACACGGTTGTCTTGAACCGCGCACAACTGACCGG
>JAOUDB010000086.1 GCA_029859485.1 Desulfuromonadales bacterium
TGACAAATTCCTCAAATGTAACCATACTCGAGACCGGGTTGCCAGGCAGGGAGAAGACCGGCGTTGACTCCTTAAGACCAAAAGCGGTTGGGCGCCCGGGCTTGATGTCAACTTTCCAGAACTGGCGTTCAACTTCCAACTCTTGCAGTACTTCACAGACCAGGTCGCGATCCCCCATCGACACACCGGCCGTTGTGATCAGGGCGTCAGCCTGTAACCCCGCAGTTAACTTAGCGATGAGGCTTTTTCGGTCATCGCGGGCAATGCCGAGGAGGATTGGCTCACCACCAAGCTCACTGACCGCAGCTGCAATAGAATAGTCATTGCTGTTGATAATCTGCCCCGGGCCAACGTCTTCTCCTGGTTCCACCAGCTCATCACCGGTCGACAGAATCGCGACCTTGGGACGGCGGATGACGGTGACGTTCTGGTAGCCGAATGAAGCCAGCATGTTGATTTCCGCCGGCCGCAAAACCGTGCCGGCAGGGATGACCAGTTCACCCTGCGCTACATCCTCACCCTGAAGGCGAAGATGATCGCCACGTTTGACCTGGCCAGTGATGATAAGCTTACCGTCCTTCTCTTCAGTTTCCTCGATCGGCACAATCGCATCGCAGCCCGCCGGAGCAGGAGCTCCGGTCATGATCCTGACCGCACTGCCTGGCTCGACAGAGATCCCGCTGGCACTGCTGCCTGCCGGAAGATAACCGTCTATTCTGAGTGCCTGGCCAGAAAAGCAATCCTCTGCCCTGACAGCAAAGCCATCCATGGCCGAATTGTTCCAGCGCGGCAGATCCCAGGGCGCTCGAATATCTGCAGCAAGGACTCGTCCGACGATGTCCAGTAATGATGACGACTCACAGGGTAGTGTGGTCATCTTTTCCAGAATCATTGATCTTGCAGATTCAAAACTAAGTGCCATACAGATTGCTCCGTTCATCCAGTCTCTGTTGGAGGCTGCTTAATAACCTGCCATTGTCCAGGCGTAAAACCTGATCGCCAAGTCGCTGCGATTGAGACGGGTCATGGGTAGAAAAAACCACGGTCACACCGTATTTAGGCAGGTCTCTGAGCAGGGCCTCGTAGCCTTGGAGGCTGCTGCTGTCAATATTTGCAGTAGGCTCATCGAGAAGAAGCAATTCCGGTTTGAGAGCCAGCGCACGTGCCAGGGCCACTCTCTGTATTTCGCCACCGGAAAGCTCTTTCGCCTGGCGCTGTTCGAACCCCTCGAGGCCGACATTTGCCAGGGTTGTCGTGATGCGACGGATTCGTTCGTTATTGTCTATGCCACGAAGTTTTAGTCCATAGCTTAAATTGTCAATCACCTTGCCCTTGAAGAGATAAGGAGACTGTTCCACCAGGGTGACCTTTTGCCGTTGCCGGGCAGGATTGTTTGTTTTGTTGCCAGAGAATTCGATCGTCCCTTCGAACGGCGGGGTCAATAGCGCCATGACACGAAGCAGGGTGCTTTTGCCGGAACCGTTGGCTCCAGTCAAAGCATAAATTAATCCTGGCTGTAAGACGAGATGCTCAACCGACAGTTTGAAGCTGTCGCCTTGTAACACCAGGATATTGTTAAGCGAGACCACCGGCGGCATTGGTTCACCTCTGCTGCAGAACATTCAGGAAAAGATTGACTAGTAAAGCGACGGATAACAAAAGTACCCCTAATGCCAGACCGAAGGCGAATTCCCCCTTGCTGGTCTCCAGGGCAATCGCTGTCGTCATGGTTCGAGTGCTGTTGCGAATATTTCCACCAAGCATCATTGCCACGCCGACTTCGGCGATCACACGCCCGAAACCGGCGATCACTGCAGCCATCACACCAAAGCGTATTTCCCGCAACAGCTGGATTGCTGCTTGAAAACGGCTGGCCCCGAGAGTGAGGGCCGTGTTGATAATTCGCTGGTCGGCACCTGTAACAGCCGCAAGCACCAGGTTGGCAACGATCGGCGTGGCGAGCACTGTCTGCCCGGCGATCATAGCCAGCGGCGTGAACAGTAACCCAAGTGGTCCCAGTGGCCCCTGGCGGCTGAGTAGACCGAACAGCAACAGGCCCACGACCACGGTTGGCAGTGCCATAAGGGTGTTGAGCAAGGCGAGCAGGATTTGACGCCCACGAAACCGATTGAGACCCAGCCAAAGGCCGGTCGGTACACCCAGCAGCGCCGCGATCACAATAGCACAGCTGGACGTATACAGGGAGACCCAGGCAGTTGTCCGGACTTCCCGATCAAGGTTTATAATCAGCTCAAGTGCTGTCAGTAGTGATTCGCCTAAATATCCCAAGGTGACCCTTAATCGGCAATGTAAAAGAGTTGTTTGCCACCTTTACGGAAGCCGGTGATCAACTGCTTTGCCTGGTTTGAAGTCAGGTAGTTGAGGAAGCCCTTCGCAAGGTCAACCTTGACATGCTTGTGCCTGGCAGGGTTGACCATAATGACGCCATAGGGATTGAAGAGGCGTTTGTCTCCTTCAGAGACGATTTGCAAAGGGGTTTTGTCCGAATAGGCAATGTAGGTACCGCGGTCACTCAAGGTGTAACCAATGCGCTCGCTTGCCATCACAATAACTTCGCCCATACCGCGACCGGCCTCTAGGTACCAATTTCCAACAGCTGTTACACCCGCTTTTTGCCATAGTTGTTTTTCCCGTGTGTGGGTACCCGAATCATCACCTCGCGAAACAAAGGTGCTCTTGCTGTGAGCGATTTTTGCCATCGCCTCAGCCGCATCATTGTTCCCCTTGACTCCCGCCGGGTCAGTTGCAGGACCGAGAATGACGAAATCGTTGTACATTACGTCGCGGCGGTCAACACCAAAACCGGCGGCGACAAACTTGTCCTCCTTGCTGCGTGCGTGGACCATGATGACGTCAACGTCACCTGTTTCTCCCAACTTGATAGCTTTGCCAGTCCCTACAGCAATCACGTCGACTTGACAGTTGTTGGCTCTTTCGAATGGAGGCAAAAGCTCTGCGAGCAGGCCGGAGTTGTCTGTGGATGTTGTTGTGGCCAAGCGCAGGTGTTCGACGGCAAATCCTGTAGAAGGCAGAAATAATAATAGAGAAATACTGATGACAAGTTTTTGCAGGGAAAACAACGTTAACCTCTCCTTAGTTTTGAATTAAATCAGTGCAATGAATACTGTCATGATAAAGGGTTAGCCTCCACCTTTCATGAATTTTAGATTGAAATGCCTGATAAAGTCACTCATCTCTTCTTCTGAAAAAGCAAAAAATCGCAATGTGACGACTGTCACGGGTAAGGTTACAGAAGGCCCTATCTTCCGAACCTCTTCGAGACCAAGACTTATTTCGACGCGTTTACCTCTAAGCTCAAAACTGATGGTGTCTTCGTACAGATGATAAGGAATGCCTCCAAGCAGGTTGGGAAGCTCATCATAAAAATCTTTATGGGTAATCCCCATCTCTTTTTTGATTGTTTTGGGTTGATCTGTGTTCATCCGGTCTCCGGCCTAGACATCAAGAAAGCTTATATGAAAGTCCGCAAGGCTGATAACGAGACATCGGTTGAGCAGTTTCGGGGTTTTCCAGAGTACGCTGAAGAGTTCGTTGGCCATCAGACCGGCGATGATTACTACGTTGTCCGGAGTCACAGGAATGCTACCCTGCGGTTGGACGGCACCGGCAAAGATGGTGCCGAACGCTTGAGACTCTCCGGCCACAAGGGTCAACAGCTGCCCGTGGTCGCCGTCGAGGCCACCATGCACAAAATAGGTCCCCGTTGCGAGACCGTTGTAGAGAGCAAAACGACTTTGGTAGTTATCAAGGCAGTCGGCCACACCATCGATCGCTTTGGGTACCTGGAAAGACTCATCAATTCGCCCTTGCATTTCAACGATCTCGGTTGCGGAGTTGATTTGATTCAGGCGTTCTTTGGCGAGGGGCAACTTGGCTCGGCCGACATCATTTTCACCATAGAGTGTCTGGCGGTTCAGATCAGGCCAGTCGAGGCGACCATCATCAACCAGGAAGAGACGACCGATACCAGCGCGTACCAGGAGTTGACTGACCGTCGCTCCCAAGCCACCGACACCGGCGATCAGTAGCGATGATTCTTCTATGATCTTTTGCTTCTCAGCTCCCCAGTGGAGGACCTGCCGGGCGTAACGATCTGTCACCATCAGCCTCCGGCGCCGGGGGGGAAGAAGGCCAGAACATCTTTATCGGCAACAGGAGTCTGCAAACCCTGTAGGTGCAGGATGTTCTTGCGATTAACCATTATAATGGTTCCGGTGTGCGGCTCACCCTGTTCATCAAGCAGTTTGTGCAGAAAAGGCGTCACGATTTTCGCCTGGGTTTTTTCCAGGACACTCTGCACGGTGTCGCCTGCTTCCCAGGGGATTTCTGCAGCATCCTGTTTTAAAAGCATCCTGATCAGGCTGAAAAACTGGATCTGTATCATCGCTGTCACCTCTATGCCATTCTCTTCTGGAAGCTGGCGTATGTATTGGTGCCGCTCAAAACCTCTTTACCCGGGAAAATCATCTGGTTGCGAATCCAGTGGTAGTAGAGGCCCGAATCGTTGGTTTCTCCGATCAGGATCGCTCCGATCACCTGTTGCTGATCATTGAGAAAAACCTTACGGAAACGGCCAGTGGACGGATCGTGAGTGCGGACAGTTTGCGCGCTGTCAGTCAGGCACTCACCGATTGCGGCAACATCTACGCCGAACACCTCGGTGATGTTGTTTTTCAGGCTGCCCGCGTAGGCGCAGTCCATAGCCAGCATGTTGAGAGCCGCGTTCTCTCCCTGTTCGACAGCCGTCATCCAGTTGCCTTGAATGACGGGCTCGCCGGTGATAAAATCTTTGCCTTCAGCTGAGTCTCCCGCAGCGTAGATATCAGCGTGACTGGTTCGACAGTAATCATCGATCAGGATGCCATAATTCACCTGCAACCCTGCCTGGCGCGCCAGAGCGCTGTTCGGTTGCACGCCCTTGCCCACAATCAGCATGTCACTCACAAGACAACCGCCCGAAGCCAGCTGCAGTTGCAGTCGGTCCCCCTCTTCGATCGCCACAATGTCATCCTGCTTGTGTATCTGCAGACCCTGCTTGGCAAAACGTGCTTCGAGGAGTTCTGAACTTTCTGCGTCCACCATGCGGCTCAAGATGCGGTTGGAGCCAACCACCAGGTGCTTCTCGGCGGACGCTGGAGCATGGGAGAGTAATGGCAGGCTGACCAGGCCGGCGCCGATCGCCGTAATGCTTTCGGCAGCCTGCATCAGCTCGACCAGTTTCTCCGCATCCGTCATGTGCCGCAGCACGCTGGAGCGGTCGGAGGCAATCGACAGCTTGCGTGCTTCGGCCCCCGTTGCCAGAAGTAGTTTGCCAAAGGTTACGCGGCTGCCATCGTCAAGCTCCAGCTGACGGTTTTCGGCATCGAGCGCAACGACGTTACGACCAAACAGAATTGTGGCACCGGCCCGCCGATAGTAATCATGGTCGACGAGAAACAGGTTGTCGCGGCTGGTCTTGCCGCCGACAAAGTAGGGAGTTATGACTCTGGAGTAGGCGGGAAGGTCCTCGCGGTCGATGATCGCCACGGAAGCCTCTGTCGTATGTTTACGAAGCGTGTTTAGCGCCTGTAAACCTGCCGCGCTGTTGCCCACAATTACGTAATCGAAAGCTTCTGCCATGTTAGCCCCCATTTAAAAGCAGAGAGGAGCCTTGGCTGGCTCCTCCCTTTTGCATCAATCAAGACAGACTTAAGCGAGGCCGAGAGACTGCAGCTTCTCCTCGGTTGGAATCCCGTCGCTGCCCCAGCCACGCACCTGGTAATAGTCGGGCAGCATCTGGTCGAGTTTGCAGACCTCACCCTTGGAAGGCCCGTCAGGCAACGGCTCTTCGATCATCCGCTTTGGCAGTTTGTCCTGAGAAGGATCAATGCCCGCCTTGAGGTTGAAGACCCTCTCCAGGTTGTAAATACGGTCACCGGCCTCAAGCAGCTCTTCGTCACTCATATTGGTACCGTTTGCTGCGTTGCAAAACTTGGTGAACTGCGGCACACCGATGCCGAAGGTCGTAAAGAGACAGACTCCGGCCGAATCGACAACCGCGGTGAAATCCTGGAAAATCTTCAGCCAACCGGCCTTTCCTTCTGTCGCCGCAGGATCAAGCTTCTCCGGCAAGCCGAGGATCTCGGGCGAAATCAGGTAGCCGCGGACATGACAGGCGCCACGGTTGCTGGTTGCATACTCCAGGCCCATTCCCTGCACCATGCGGGCATCATAAGCGGGGAACTCCAGTTTCTTGACTGACATCGACAATTCGGGAACACCGTAGCTATCGGCCAAACGGTAGGAGCCAAGTCCGATCTTCTTGCCGAAGCCTTCGCCCTTGGCGGTCATCTCCATCAGCTTGACCATATTGTCGGCATCGCCAAAATTCAATGACATGCCGATTTCATCTTCGCTGATAAGGCCTTTCTCGAACAGTTCCATGGCACAGCCAATCGTGGAGCCGGCGGTGATGGTGTCCATGCCTGCCTCGTTACAGATATAGTTGGCCTTGGTAATCGCCGCCAGGTCGGAGATGCCGCAGGCGGCTCCGATCGCCCAGAGTGTCTCATACTCGGGACCTTCACCATCGCCCTCGTAGCGCGAATCGGAGATTTTGGTCACCCGGCCGCAGCTGATGATACAACCCATGCAGCTTTTGTTGCGTTTTAAGTAACTGGAGGCCAGGGTCTCGCCTGAAATCGCTTCGGCTCCTTCGAAGGTGCCCGTCTGGGCGTTGCGGGTTGGCAAACCACCGCTCTGGTTCATGATGTTAACCAGAACCGGGGTTCCCAGCGCGCCCAGACCTTCACCGGTGACCGGGTTCTCTTTCAGCATGCTGTAAGATTCCAGGGCAGCATCGCGATAAGCTTTCGGGTTGGCGACCTTGACGCCGCCGGTGCCGCGCACGGCAACCGCCTTGAGATTCTTGCTGCCCATCACCATGCCGACGCCGCTGCGGCCGGCGGCCCGGTGTTTATCATTCACAATACAGGCGAAATGCACGCCGATTTCACCCGCCGGCCCAATGCAGGCGATCTTGGCGTCACCATGAAACTCGCTCAGGATTGCGTCTTCCGTCTCATTGGTCGATTTGCCCCACAGATGGACGGCCCCAACCAATTCAGCCTTGCCGTCGCGAATCTGCAGGTAGACCGGGTGGGCCGATTTGCCTTCGAAAATGATCATGTCGAAGCCGGCATATTTAAGTTCGCTGGGGAAATATCCGCCAGAGTTGGAGCTGGCGATGGTGCCGGTGAGGGGTGACTTGGTAATCACCATGTAGCGGCCGTTGGCCGCTCCGTAAGTACCGGTCAGCGGGCCGGTCGCCATAATCAGTTTGTTCTCCGGGCTCATCGGTTCAACCTCTGGAGAAATCTCCTCACAGAGATATTTTGACGCCAGGCCACGCCCACCGAGATATGTCTTGGCCCATTCTTCGTTGAGCGCTTCAATCTTGCAGGTGCCGGCTGTCAGGTCAACGCGTAGCAATTGTCCTTTCCATCCCTTATTCATATCAGACCTCCATCTGCCCGTCTTTTACCGTATTGACGAAACGCAGCATCTTCTGCCGCAGCGGTTTGTCCTCCTCGTCCAGCGTGAGACACTGGGTGGGACAGAAAGCCACACACTCGGGAGTGTCGCCCCCGCAGAGGTTGCACTTGTCTGCCTTTCCGGTGCTGTCGACATATTTGATCATGCCGAAGGGGCAGGCACTGACGCAGGTACGACAGCCGACGCAATTGTCATTGTCGACCGTAACAACTCCACTGGACATATCCTTGCTGATGGCGTTTTTGGGGCAGGACTTTTCGCACCAGGGCTCATCGCACTGCATGCAGGTGACTGTAATGAACTTGGCTTCCTCGAGAAAAATTTCGTTGTAGATGCGGGATCGACTGGGGGCAAACTCGCCGGTGTTCTTGAACGAACAGGACAGTTCGCAGGTTTTGCAGCCAACACATTTTGCGGGATCGATGCGAATCAATTTCTGCATGAGCTACCTCCTTCGCGAGATGAATTATGACCAATAGAACGCAAGCTGGATGTCAGAAAACATATTTAAAAAGGGTGGCGTTGTCTTTTCTCCTCCCCGAATAACATATCTGAGCAGTATAGCAGTGTTTTTTAAGACTGCCAGTTCGTGGGAAGGGGGGGCGCGAAATAAAAAAGCCCCGCCGGGAAGCGGGGCTGAATATTGACAAGATTTGAGAAGAAGGACCCTTTGAAAGAGCGAAGAATAAACGACCTTTTTGTGGTTATGGGGCCATTTATTTGTCACCAAATAATAGGCACAGACTTTTCGATTTGAATCTTATGGTTTTATGATGATTTTGCCGAAGAGCCCTTTTCCGGAGAGGAATTGCTCGTAAGCTTCAGCAGCTTGATCGAATGTGTACTCGGCACCGATTGCGGATTTGATCTTGCCCTGACCCATCCAGTAAAAGCCCTGCTCGAGTTCCGCTTTGGTCCCTTGGGTAGAGCCGAGGACATTGGTGCCTTTGAAGAAGATTTGGCGCAGGTCAATTTTGGCGTCATAGCCGGTGGTGGCGCCACAACTGACCAGGGTCCCTCCGAATTTCAACAATGTCAACTGAGCGTTGAAGTGGGTTTCACCGACATGATCGAAGGAGACGTCGATGCCAGGTGCGCCGCCGGT